>CAMVPV010000091.1 GCA_947169455.1 uncultured Clostridia bacterium
TGTATTCGATAGAGCCGTACAGACTTGATCAGGTGAAGCCGTTCTCGACTACGTATCTCCCCGGTTTCCTTGCGGAACGCTTCAATGTTTCATCGGATGAGGACATCTCCCGTGCGAAGAAGCGTGTTGCGGAATCCGCCTCGAAAATGACGAAGGACACCATAAAGCACGACCGCGTTGAATCCCCGAAGGAGGATATCAACGTCGATATCTCCGGTAAGAAGTACTCACTCATGCCGGTGTGGTACCTCACCACCAACTGGAACGGAAAGCTGTGGAGCTTTGCGATGAACGGTCAGACCGGAAAGTTCATCGGCGACCTCCCGATCGACAAGGGCAGGATGGCGCTCCTCGTTATAGTCTCCTTCCTGCTGCCGTTCCTTCTGTGTATGTTCATACTCGGCGATACGCTGGTATCATTCATCGTGGCAGCCCTGATAGCAGCGGGTTCCGGTGCTGTCGCATACAACAGCATGAAGCCGGTCGCGATAGCCAAATACGCCGATGACTACATGAAGGATTTCCGCCTTACCGGTCAGTCGGAAAACTTCGTAAAGACCGAGCATATCAGAAAACAGAACAATTGACAGAAATATCCCCCCGTTCCTGCGAACGAGGGGATATTTATTACGTTCATCCGGAAGAGGAGAGCATCATCAGAAGGAGAAATCAGATGCGACCTCGGAGATGATATTATTGAAGGAATCCATGCTGGTGCCGAGAGAATCCATGCTTTCAACATCGGAGATGATGCACATGGAATAGCCCTGATAGTATGCGACAAATGCGACATTGCCCTCTGAAAGCATCTGATCATCGTAGAACAGTCTGAGGTTCATGGAGGCTATATCCGTTCCGCTCTGGTTTATCGCGTCGAGCAGATCTTTCTTGGTCATGGAATAGCCGTATGCGGAAAGCTGTTCAATGAGCATATCGAGGTAATCATCAAGAGTCATGTTGTACTTGTATTCACTTTTAAGGCTCTTTGACCAGGTACTGGAAACGCTCTTTGCCTTGTTTATTGCAACGATGCCGGTGAGCTTGTCCTTCTGGTCGAATGTATATACTACTACTGAGGAGTCAGCGCCGCGGTATGTAACGGGGAATGCTATGATGCCTACCGTGCCGTCGTCGAGGTCGTAATTCTTGTAATTCTTGAGTTTAGCCGAGGAGATGACCTTTTTTCTGGACATACCGAGCTTTACGGAATCAACGGAAGTTGCGGAAGAGGAGCTGCTGCCCTTGAGGGCGCCGTCATTGCCGAAGTTGTACTTCTTGCCGTCAACGGTAACAGTGCCGACAGCCATCTTGCCGTCCTTGCCGAAATAGTACTTCTTCTTGCTGATAGTCTTCCAGCCGGTGCGCATAACACCGTCGCTGCCGAAGTAGTACTTGTCGGAGCCTATCTTCTTCCAGCCGGTAGCCATCCTGCCTTTTTTGGTATTCTCAAAGTAGTAGTTCTTTCCGTCTATCTTCTTGAATCCTGTTGCAGCGATGCCATCCTTGCCGAAGTAGTACTTTTCGCCGTCGATGGTGTGCCAGCCGGTGAGCTTCTTTCCGTTCTCGTTGGTGTAATAATAGCCGGCAGAGCTGTTCTTCCACTCCGCAGAAACATTGAGTGCAAGACCGGAGGACAGCATCATTACAGCCGCTGCGCCTGCGCAGGAGATCGCCTTTAAAGTTCTTTTCATATATCGTTCCGCCTTTCATCGGTAAAATATCGCTGCCGCAGATATCAGCTGCAGTGATAACGGTCTGTGACCGTCTTTGTTTTGATGAGTCTATTTTAACATAAATAAAATAAAATGTCAATAAACACAGACTGCTTTTTATTAAAATTCAATTAAAATTTCATTATTTTGCGTCCTGCTTAGGTTTTTTCATGGTGAGCGAGATGCGTTTGCGCTTCTCATCGACATCGAGCACCCACACCTTCACTACCTCGCCGACCTTTACCACATCGAGGGGATGCTTCACGTAGCGGTCGCACAGCTGCGATATGTGTACGAGCCCGTCCTCATGGACGCCGATATCCACGAACGCGCCGAAGTCGATGACGTTGCGCACCGTTCCCATGAGCTCCATTCCCTTTTTGAGATCCTTCAGTTCCATTACGTCGCCGCTCCTCATCAGCGGGGGCGGGAGTTCGTCACGCGGGTCGCGCCCGGGTTTTTCGAGCTCCTTGACGATATCGGTGAGAGTGGGTATGCCCGCTCCCGTTTTCTCGGAGAGTTCCCTGACGGATATCTTGTCGAAGGTGCTTTTCAGCTTTGCGGTATCGCCCACGTCAGCGAGCGAGAAGCCGCATTTTTCGAGCAGCAGTTCGGCTGCCTTGTAGGATTCGGGGTGTATGCCGGTATTGTCGAGAGGATTCTTTCCGCCGGGGACGCGGAGAAATCCCGAGCACTGCTCATAAGCCTTCGCACCGAGCTTCTTCACTTTGAGGAGCTGCTTCCTGTCGGTGAAGGCTCCGTTTTCCTCGCGGTAGAGCACGATGTTCTTTGCGACGGCGGTATTTATCCCCGCGATATAGGAAAGCAGCGAATAGGACGCCGTGTTCACATCGACGCCGACCGAGTTCACGCAGTCCTCCACGACGCCTTTGAGCGCCTCGTCCATTCTCGCCTTGGGCATATCATGCTGATACTGACCCACGCCGATAGCCTTGGGGTCGATCTTCACGAGTTCGGCGAGCGGATCCTGCATCCTCCTTGCGATAGATACCGCCGACCTCAGCGATACATCATAATCGGGAAATTCCTCCGCCGCGAGCTTGGACGCCGAATATACCGACGCTCCCGCCTCGGAAACGACCATATAGCTTACTTTGGTATCCAGTCCGCGTATCATATCGGCGGTGAAGCTCTCCGTTTCGCGGGACGCTGTTCCGTTGCCTATTGCTATCGTGGTGACGGAATGCTTCTTTATCATTGAGGAGAGTATCTTTTTTGCTTTTTCGGTCTCATTTCGCGGCGGTGTGAGATATACTATCGCCGTGTCGAGCACCTTGCCGGTCTCATCGACAACAGCCGCCTTGCAGCCGTGTGCATAACCGGGGTCGAGCCCGAGAGTTACTGTTCCCTTGACGGGCGGCGCCATAAGAAGCTGCCGCAGATTGGACGCGAAGACCTTGATGGCGCCCTCCTGTGCTTTTTCGGAAAGCTCCGAGCGCACCTCGCGTTCAACGGACGGCGCTATCAGCCTTGAAAAGCTGTCCTCGCAGGCTTCACGAACGTGACTTGCACATTCGGAGGAATTCTTCACGAACATATCGGTGCAGAGCTTTTCTCCGCTTCCCTCGGGGATATTCACCGATACCTTCAGTGCGCCTTCCTTTTCGCCGCGGTCTATTGCAAGCACGCGGTGCCCGGCGATCTTTGCCGCTTTTTCCTCGAATTCAAAGTAATTCTTATACACCTCGTCGGAATCCTCAGCGGCGGCGGTGCAGGCGATCACGCCCTCGCGTATGAACAGCGCACGGATCTTCTTGCGCAGCTCCGCATTGTCGGAAACGTCCTCTGCGATGATATCCATAGCGCCGTGGAGCGCATCCTCCGCAGAAGCGACTTCTTTTTCTTCGTTTATGAACTTTTCCGCTTCTGTCATGGGAGCGGTATCCCTATCCTGCGCCATGAGCAGCTCCGCGAGCGGTTCAAGTCCCTTCTCGCGGGCGATAGATGCCCTTGTGCGGCGCTTGGGCTTGAACGGGCGGTAGATATCTTCCGCTTCGGCGAGAGTGGATGCCTTTTCGATAGCCGCAGCTATCTCATCGGTCATCTTTTCCTGTTCGGTTATGGATGCGGCTATCTCCGCCTTGCGCTTTTCGAGATTGCGCAGATATGTGAGCCGGTCGAACAGCTCACGCAGAACGGTATCATCGAGCGAGCCTGTCTGTTCCTTGCGGTAGCGCGCTATGAACGGGATGGTCTTGTCGTCGTCGATGAGTGCGACTGCGTTATCGACCTGTTCGCGGCGCAGCTTGAATTCCGACGCGAGCAGAGCGTTTATCTTGTTCCTTGTCTTTATCTCGTCCTCGGTGAGCACCTTTGCGGGCTTTTCCGCGGCGAGTTCCTTTTCTTCGATATCGGACATCTGATTCACTTCCTGTATTATATTTAAAAAGATAAGAGGTAAGAAGCAAGACTTCTTACACCCAAAATATATATTATCAGATTTTTGTGAAAATGTCAAATAAATTTTATGAGAAGTGAAGAAGAAAAAAGAAGTGCATAGGTCGGAATAATGAACCACTGTCCCAAACCTATGCAAAATTCGGCGAAGCCAAAGTGTATATTTCTGTCAAGCCTTTTTCAAAAGAGCCGGTTCTCCACTCCGGTGCTCTCGCGCGGTTAAGAAAAAGTTTATGTTACAGCCGCATTTGTTCTGTTAGTGCCAAAGCGGCGGCTATGTCAGACAGAACCTGAATAATGCTCAAAAATATCTATTATATCGCTCAGTATCAGTTTTGATGTTGCATTAAGGCTGTTGATCTTGTCAAAAATCTGTCCGTCTGTCGGGATATCCCGTGTTACCGAAGAACCGGTCAGAAAATAATCGGGGGTGGTTTGAAGTGCCTCGGAAAGCTTCATTATCATTTCCAGACTTGGTGCAGAACGTCCCGTTTCCAGATTGGAAAGGTACTTGTAGTTTACATCTACCATTTCGCAGACCTGACGCTGTTTTAGTGAAAGCTCTTTCCTGCGCTTAGCTATCCGCCGCCCGATCTCCTTGTAATCTATGGTCAATTTGATCACCCCAATATTATAATATCATTATTTATACAAAATCTAAACAACTTATTTGTCAGAATTTCTTATTGACAGATAGAATATTCTATGATATGATAGAGAAAATCAATAATAATCTTATGAATATGCAGATTATTATCTGCTATAGACATATTTTCTGCATATATGTGGGAATTATAACTATCATGTACAAACAGGGGGAAACGATCATGGATCATAAAAGGAACAAGAAGTATTTCAAGGATTCGATTATTGCATTGATATTTGGAGTATTGTTATGTCTGCTTATTGCTACAATTTCTATAATATCACTTGTAGGTTTAGGCGAAGGATCAATAAGTGATTATATCGGTGGGATCATCATTCCTCTGGCTGTTTCTGCCCTTTTCATTTTTCTGTGTATCAGGGAGCACAGAAACAAGCCTACGGACGCCGAATATGATGCATCCATAAGGGAAATGTACCGCGGGATAGAACAAAAAGCCTGCGATAAATTCGGGATAGAGCTGTCCGATGCTTCCGAGATATCTCCGATCGTTGTGGGCGGATTTGATTACAGTGACCTGCTTTCGGCAGTGATCGGCGGGGTCGGACTTGCGAAAAAGGGAAAGGACGGACTGTGGCGCACAAACAAATACATAATAAACGTTCTGCTGTTATCCTCTGCGGAAGTATATTGCTATTCATGCAGCTTCTGTACGACGGAACTTCAGATAAACGAAACTACCGATCAATTCTTTTATCAGGATATATCATCAGTCTCCACCGGAACGGATACGATAAAGATCAAGAATAATTCGGTAAGCATTGAGTATCTGACGATCACTTCCACGAGCGGAAAAAATCTGAGATTCTCCATGGCAAATCCCGATGAAACAGCAAAAGCATCCATAAATAAAATGAGACAGCTTATAAAACAGAAAAAGAATCAGTAAACAGTATCCCCGCCCGGGTATTACAGGGCGGGGATTGATTTATTATGAACGCTGTGAAATAAGTGCTGCTTGCTTCTTATAATTTTATTTGACTTTTTTATGAAAATCTGATAAAATAATCACAAGATATTTTGAAAGGAACTGCACAAAATGACCGATAAAGAATATTCCGAATATATCTCGAAAGTATGTGATATCACCTCGCAGCGTGAAACACCGCCGCTCGCACTCGTGCGGAGCTACGGCTGCCAGCAGAACGTGAACGACGGCGAGCGCATGGCGGGTATGCTTTCCGAAATGGGCTTCGGCATAACCTGCGATACAGAGTCCGCCGATCTTATACTGCTGAATACCTGCGCAGTCCGCGAAAACGCCGAAACCAAGGTTTTCGGGAACATAGGCGAGATAAAGCATCTGAAGGAGAAAAAGCCCTCACTCATCATCGGAGTGTGCGGCTGCATGACACAGCAGGAACACATCGCCGAAAAGATAAAGGAGACATACCGCTTTGTGGATATGATATTCGGCACCTTCGCAGTGAAGGATATGCCGAAGCTGCTGTATGAGGTGCTTACGGAAAAACGCCGCGTCACCGATATCTCCGAGGACGGCGGCG
>CAMVPV010000092.1 GCA_947169455.1 uncultured Clostridia bacterium
GTAAGGCAGATGCTCTCCCAGCTGAGCTATGCTCCCATGAATTCTATCGTCCTTGACGACGATATTTATTATACTACACATTTCTGCGATTGTCAATAGTTTTTTGCAAAAAAATCATTTTTGTCTCATTTTGCTGATTTTTGTATGTTTATCTCCGCAATAATATATAATTTTCACAACATATATTTTCCTTATACCATATAAGCAGTTTCTCTCGCTGCCTGTTTTTTTGTTTGTCGGGACCGGCGGCGGGGTGCCCCCGAAGTGTGTACGAAGTGTAAAATTTGATAAACCACTTGAAATTTCCCGTGCTATGCTGTAAAATGTAATCATAAACTATCGGATATATCTCCGCTTTTTCGGCGGAGATATTTGAAAAAGATTATTGTAATCGTTTTCAGCATGACGGCGGGAATTCCCGGAAACAAGGAGGAAATGTCAATGAAATTTGCAGACGGCTTCTGGCTCAATCAGCGCGGATATGAAGTGAATTACGCACAGCAGGCGTATGAAGTGACCCGCATCAAAAACGGGCTCGGCGTTCTCGCGACCACACAGTATATACAGAACAGGGGCATGACCCTCGGCGGTCCTGTGCTCGAAATGGAGTTCACCTCCACACAGAAAAACGTCATCAAAGTGACGATAGACCACTATAAGGGCACCCTCGGAAATATCCCGCAGTTTGAACTGAACGAGGATCAGGGCTTCACACCCGAGGTAAAGGAGACAGATGACAAGTGGCTGCTCATCTCGGGAGATACCCGCGTTGAGATCAACAAGTACAACTGGAGCGTACAGTATTTCTTCAGGGACAGAAAGCTCACCGGCGGAGCATGGCGCTCGCTCTCGATAATCAACGAGAGCGCCTTCAGGAAGAACGCCGCACTCGATGCAGCCGCCGATAATACCTTCTGGTTCTACCCCAGGGACAGGCGCACTACATATATACGCGATCAGCTCACGCTTTCGGTCGGCGAATGCATCTACGGGTTCGGAGAGAAATTCACCACGTTCGTAAAGAACGGTCAGAACGTTGAAATGTGGAACAGCGACGGCGGCACCTGCTCCGACCAGTCCTACAAGAATATCCCGTTCTGCGTTTCTTCCCGCGGGTACGGTGTTTTCGTGAATTCCTCCGACAAGGTATCGTATGAGGTAGCGTCCGATACCGTATCGAAGATGTCCTTCACTGTTCCCGGTGAACACCTTGAATATTTCATCATCGGCGGTGAAAACCTCACCGAGGTGCTTTCCAATTACACCGACCTCACCGGCAAGCCCGCGCTCCCGCCTGCATACACGTTCGGGCTCTGGCTGACTACCTCGTTCACCACAAAGTACGACGAGGAGACAGTCACCTCGTTCATCGACGGAATGGCGGAAAGGGATATCCCGCTTCAGGTGTTCCATTTCGACTGTTTCTGGATGAAGGAGTATCAGTGGTGCGACCTCGAATGGGACAAGCGGCAGTTCCCCGAGCCCGCCGAAATGCTCGCAAGGCTGAAAAAGGACAAGGGCGTTGAGGTATGCGTATGGATAAATCCCTATATAGCACAGAGGAGCAGGCTGTTTGATGAGGGCAGAGCAAACGGCTGCTTCATAAAGAACCCCGACGGCAGTGTTTTCCAGTGCGATATGTGGCAGCCCGGCATGGCTATCGTGGATTTCACCAACCCCGCCGCCTGCGAATGGTTCAAGGACAAGCTGCGCGCACTCTGCGACATGGGCGTTGACTGCTTCAAGACCGACTTCGGCGAGAGGATACCGACCGAGGTGACCTACTTCGACGGCTCCGACCCGATCGCGATGCATAATTACTATACCTATCTCTACAACAAGACCGTGTTTGAGGTGCTCGAAGAAAAGAACGGCAAGGACAAGGCGTGTCTGTTCGCGCGCTCCGCGACCGTGGGCGGACAGAAATTTCCCGTACACTGGGGCGGTGACTGCTCCGCGGAATATACCTCCATGGCGGAAACTCTGCGCGGCGGACTTTCCCTCTCGATAAGCGGATTTGGTTTCTTCAGCCACGACATGAGCGGATTTGAAGCTACCGCGACTGCGGATATCTACAAGCGCTGGGCGGCATTCGGACTGTTCTCGTCACATTCCCGCCTGCACGGAAATTCATCATACCGCGTTCCGTGGCTGTTCGACAAGGACGGCTCCACCGAATGTGTGGATGTGCTGCGCTTCTTCACGAAGCTGAAGGGTCGGCTGATGCCGTACATCTGGGCGCAGGCAATAAAGACGCATACCGTCGGAGTGCCGTTCATGCGCGCTATGGTGATAGATTTCGCGGACGACCCCGCCTGCCTGTATCTCGACAGACAGTATATGTTCGGTGACGATATACTCTGTGCGCCGGTGTTCAACGAGGAAGGCACGGCAGAATTCTATGTACCCGCCGGCATCTGGACGGACATCATTTCCGGAAAGAAGTACGAGGGCGGAAGGTACTACAATGAGAAGTTCGATTACTTCTCGATGCCCTGCCTTGCAAGACCGAACAGCATCATCGCTTACGGTGATTTCAAACGCGATTTTGAGTACGATCACCTTGACAATGCGGAATTTGTGATATACGAACCCGCCGAGGGCAAGGAAGCCGTTTGCAGGATATACGACAACGATGCGAATGAGATATTCACAATGACCGCTAAACGCACCGGAAATACCGTAGAGGTGACATATACCGGCACCGACAGGAGGTTCCGCGTCAAGGTTGACGGCGGCGAGTTTGCAGAAGCCTCCGGCGGAAAGCTCACCCTTTCCCTGTAAGCGTTTCCGGCGATATAAGCATACGAACTGCAAAAAATAAAGGATCTGGCCTTCCCCGCCCACCGGGCACGGAGAGTCAGATCCCCTGTTTTTTATCGGTAACGCCCCGCATATTTACCTCAAAGATACCTGAGCCTATGCCGTTCCCGCGGCTTTTGTACAGGATATGGCGGTTCTCGCGGCAGTAGCGGTCGAAATCAAAGGCATAACGCCGCCCCCAACTTGATACTATGATGAGCCGTTTTCCGTTCTTTATGTCCAGACCGGTCACGGTCATGTAGTGCGCGTGCACAAGCTCCCGCCCGGAATCGGAAAGCCCCTTGTCGGGGGAATACGGGAACATCTCGCTGCCCTTGCGGTCATACACCGATATCATCAGCGGGCAGTCAGCTTTCAGCGATTTTTCTATGATGCGGAACAGGTATTCCGCAGGGGTGCTGAACAGCGGGAAATACCGTGCGCCGTCGCCGGTCAGCTTCTTGTATATCCGCATCCAGCGCAGACCGTTCACATCGGGCGGGAAACGTTTGGTCAGCTTCTCCGCGAAGTTCATATAATCGTCCGCAGCGAGGGAAAATTCCCCCTTCGGCGTAAAATGATATCTTCCGCAGGCGGAGAGATATACCATTATATTCGCGGCGGAGATTATCCCGCACCCGAGTTTGCGGTAGCGTTCCTCGGCGAACATCGCCTGGTCGCCGCCGTATATCACATTTCCGTTATTGCATTTTATTTCCAGAAATGCTCCCGTATCCGAGGGCATTTTTATGATATTATCGTTCATTGGCAAAAATATAACCGTATGGTAATATAATATACCCGAGTGGTATATTATATACCCGAGCGGTATTCGGCAGTCATGGCGTCCCAGTTTTCCAGCACGAGGCGGGCGATATCGGGGTCGTACATAACGCCGGTGTTCTTTTCTATCTCACTGCGGCACACCTCTGTCGGCATCGCCTTGCGGTAGGCGCGCGCCGAACACATCGCATCTATCGAATCGCACACCGCGATTATCCGCGCGCCGAGAGGTATCTCCTCACCCTTTGCGCCGAAGGGATAACCCTTTCCGTCCCAGCGCTCGTGGTGGTGGAGTATTATCGCGGCTATCCGCCCGAAATGCCTTGAACGGGACAGTATATCCGCACCTATCTGCGGGTGCTGCTTCATCAGAGCCCATTCCTCATCGTCGAGTTTTCCCGCTTTCAGCAGTACCCTGTCGGGTATGCCTATCTTTCCGATATCATGCAGGTGACCTGCGATATGTATCTCCTGCTTGGCGTCCTCGTCCATGCCGAGAAAGCCGCACACCAGACACGCCATATCGCTGACGCGGCGCGAATGGTCGCCGGTGTAGGGGTCGCGTGCATCGAGCGCGGAGGTGATACACTCCACGAGTTCATGATATTCGTAACCGGATTCACATTCACAGTGCTGCATGATGATTCTCCTTTCGGATCATTAGAGATAAGAGGTCAGAACAAGAGGACAAACGCGGGTGTAACAGAACAGCTATTGTAATGTAACATCGCGTCACGGACAGCGGGTCGCCCGCTTACTTTTCCTTGGCTCTTGTCTTGGCGCGGACGGCATTATCGAGTATGCGCTTTCTTATCCTTATATTCTTCGGTGTGACTTCGAGCATCTCATCATCCGCGATGAATTCAAGGCAGTCCTCAAGCGACATTATCCTCGGCGGTACGAGCCTGAGAGCATCGTCCGAGCCGCTCGCACGGGTATTGGTGAGGTGCTTCTTCTTGCATACGTTGACCACGATATCCTCCGCCTTGGGGGAATATCCCACTACCATGCCCTCATATACCGGAACGCCCGCGCCGATGAACAGCGTGCCGCGCTCCTGTGCATTGTACAGACCGTAGGTAACGGCGTCGCCCGTTTCAAAGCATACCAGCGAGCCGGAATTTCTCCTCGGGATATCTCCCTTGTACGGCTGATAACATTCGAGCACCGAGCTCATGACGCCCTCGCCCTTCGTATCGGTGAGAAATTCGGATTTGTAGCCGAAAAGCCCTCTTGACGGCACGAGAAATTCAAGTCTCATACGGCTGCCCTGCGGATGCATGGTAGTCATTTCTGCCTTGCGCGTACCCATTTTTTCCATTACCGCTCCCACGCAGGACTCCGGAACATCGACCACGAGGCGCTCCACGGGCTCGCACATCTGACCATCTATTTCCTTCATGAGCACCTTGGGCGTGGAAACTCCCATTTCGTAGCCCTCGCGGCGCATATTCTCTATGAGTATCGAAAGGTGCATCTCACCTCTGCCGGCAACGCGGAAGCTGTCGGTGGAATCTGTTTCGGAAACGCGCAGCGAAACGTCGCGCAGTGTTTCCTTGAAGAGCCTTTCGCGAAGCTGACGGCTGGTGACGAACTTTCCATCCTTGCCGGCAAACGGGCTGTCATTTACCGAGAAGGTCATTTCGACGGTCGGCTCGGAGATCTTTACGAAGGGCAGCGGCTCGAAATTATCGAGCGCACATACGGTATCGCCTATCGTTATGCCCTCTATTCCCGAAAGCCATACGATATCGCCCGCCTTTGCTTCTTCTACGGAAGTCTTGTTCAGACCCTCTATCTGGTATATAGTGACTATCTTTCCCTGATAGGGCTTCTTTGTCTCGTGGTAGTCGCCTATCATAACGGGCTGACCCACTCTGAGGACGCCGCGCTCTATCTTGCCGATGCCCGTTCTGCCGACATAGTCGTTGTAATCTATCGAGGATATGAGCATCTGCATGGGTCCCTCGTCATCGACCTCGGGTGCGGGGATATGTTCAAGGATAGTATCGAACAGCGGTTTGAGATCGGTGCCGGGCTCATACTGGCTGAGTGATGCCGTGCCGGCTCTGCCGGAGCAGAACAGGCAGGGGCTTTCGAGCTGGTCGTCGTCCGCATCGAGATCAAGGAGGAGCTCGAGCACCTCGTCGCCGACCTGATCAAGGCGTGCATCGGGGCGGTCGATCTTATTTACGACAACTATTATCTTCAGACCCATTTCAAGTGCCTTGCTGAGCACGAATCTTGTCTGCGGCATACAGCCCTCGGCTGCATCTACGAGAAGAAGAACGCCGTCAACCATTTCGAGCACGCGCTCCACCTCGCCGCTGAAATCGGCATGACCCGGGGTGTCGATAATATTGATCTTTACGCCGTTATAGAAAGCGGATGTATTTTTCGAGAGTATAGTGATGCCTCTTTCGCGTTCGAGATCATTGGAGTCCATAACGCGTTCTTCAACGGCCTGATTTTCGCGGAAAGCGCCGCCCTGTTTGAGCATTTCATCGACGAGAGTAGTCTTACCGTGATCGACGTGCGCGATGATCGCGATATTCCTTAGATCTTCCCTTACCATTAGTAAACTTCCTTTCATTTTTTCACAAAAAATGTCCTGTCACGGATTGTGACAGGACGCTTCTGGTGGAGGAGGATGGATTCGAACCATCGAAGTCAGTGACAACAGATTTACAGTCTGCCCCCTTTGGCC
>CAMVPV010000093.1 GCA_947169455.1 uncultured Clostridia bacterium
CTGTTATTGTCATTATTTTCATATATGGCTACCTCCTGTATTCATTTTTTCTGTGAACTACTGGTGCTTTCCGGACGCACATCATAGACCCTGCCCCAGTAGGCTTCGGGGACGGTCACACCGTTTGCGGCGTTGATCGCAACGTAAATGTCGCGTATCTTATTGCTGAACTGTGCCGGTGTCATATCCATAAATATAACACCGAAACTATTCGGGTTGATGTAATTGTTGACGTATCCGGAAAACGTGTTGGTATGTGTGGTGTCGAGCACAGCATAAGGTACATTATCACTGTCGTAATAGATATCATAATCGCGGAACGTATATGTACCGTTGATATATATCGATGACGACGGCGAGGCAGTGTCGTGGATCTGCCAGTCCCACTGTGTCAGACCGCTCTTCCAGAATGACAGCTCATTTGCCGAGAGCGTCAGGCTGTTCATATCGATATCGGCAACGCCGTCCGGCAGCACTACAAGCTTTCCGTCCGTGTCAAGATTTCCCTGACAATTCGGGTTGTACCACCACGGATTGCCCGAATACTGCGCAAATATCGGCACATCGTTCTCGTATGCGACCATGAAGGCATACAGTGAATTTCTGTAGTACGGCATACCGCCGAATGCATTGCAGCCTATCTGTGCGGGTACGAGGTCAAAGCTGCGCATTGCCGTTACGGGAACTATCGCGGGGTACTGTGTCGGGTTCACGCTTATGACGTGCAGCGCATAGTGATAGCGGCTGTCTATCGGTATCTCCTTTAATTTTTTGGAATTCGCGATAAATTCCTGCAATAATGACGTCCTGCCGCCGCCGCGGCGAAGTCCTATCGCGAGCCCTGCTGCAAAGCTTACAGTATCTATAATTCATCATCTCCTTCTTCGGTGTGTATGCTCACGGATGCGATATCGTTCCCGCTCCAGCCTATGTCTGCGGACATGGTTTCTCCGCAGTAATCGTAGGTGATATTCGTGAGCTTGCTGCTGTCGGCGGGGTCGTAGCTGCATACGGCGTTTGTTATACCCGCGCGGGAATACATACCGCCATCGTATGCGGTCAGACCGCCGCCGCCCGTACTGAACCCGTATCTGTGACCGCCGCTCTCGAACCGTATGCCGCCGTATCCGAGCACTGTGCTGCCGTATATCTTCTCCTGCATGATGCGTTCGCGGTCCTCGTATTCCGCCGCGCCTATGTAATCGTCAGCGTCCTCGGATATGTTCGGGGCAGTGACGCGGCTGTATATCCCGTAGGGAGTGAGATACGACACTATCGACACAGCATCGTAGAGTTCGCCGTTGAAACGGAACGCCGTGAAGGTCTGCGGAAAGAATGTCGTATATATGCTCTTGCAGAAGAATGCGCGGTAGATCTTGCCGTAGAGGTCGGTGAGGATATTTTCGGCGGTGGTGCGAGTGATGCAGCGTCCCTTCACCTTTACGGTATTTATGAAGCCGAGCTGCGTTCCGATCACGAACGGCTCGTCGAGCAGGGGATTTTCGGCAACTATCCGTGTTATGGGACCCTTTGAGGAACCCTCTCGTATGCCGGAGCAGGTGCTCCCGGTGAGCCCGATGATATTGCTGCGCGTTCCGAACGGGTGAAATTTCAGCACCTCGGTATCGGAGCAGTACCACATACCGCACCCGCACGCCGATATCTCCGAGAGTATGCGGCGGCAGGTCTTACCTCGCAGTTCGCGGTAAGGTATCATGCTGATGTGCGGTATGGAGGTATCGGCACTTGCAAAGCCGCACTGCCGCGCAATGGCATCTGTCACGAGCGATACAGAATAATCGTGATCCTCGGAAAAATACCCCGCGCAGTCAAAGGTGCGGTCAAGGCTGCGGCAGTTGTCGTAGGCGGTCACTTCTGCGATGCCATTGCCGTAGCCGGGCTTGCTTATGCGGAATTTCGGCAGCATGGGAACGCCGCAGTTTGTGACGATGACCTCAGCTCCGACGCGGAAATGTGAGGATGTGCGCACCTTCATGAACAGCTCCGCGGTGGAAACGCCCATCAGCGGCAGTCCGGACGCCGCGCGGGTCACGCGGAGCATACCGATATCGGACAGCCCGAACTCATGCCCGTCGATAGTCACGCGGACGCCCTCCATAGGAAAGCTAAAGACCGTCCGGGGGCAGGAGCTCCGAGACTGCCGACAGCGATGCCGCGAAGTATTTTGAGCTCCCATATACGAGCATAGGCTCTATTTCGAGGGAAACTATGCTGAAATCCGCTGTGCGCTCGTCGGGAAAAGCGTAGGTCACGCTGAAGCTGTCGGTATCGAGCAGCCCCGAAAGCGCAGCGGCGTCCGATGCGGACAGATCCTCAAGATCGACCGTGAGCCGCACGCGGTAGCCGAGCAGCCCGCGGGAGGTGCTGCCGTCCAGGGCGGTGAAATCCGTGTCGTCGGATACGGGGACATATTTCACGGAAATGCCGTCCCGCGTAACGCAGTCGGAAAAGTCGTTGCCGCCTATGGAAAGTATAGTATCAGTACTCATATACCTTGCCTCCCGTCGTGATCGCTATCTCGGAAAATCCCTGCTGTGCAAGCTCGGCGATGTACCGCCCGTCCATATCCCTGAGCTCCGCATCTATGTGCAGGCGGACGGTCTGTTCCGAGCCGCTGTTTTCTCCGGCTCCGCGCGGACGGAACGCAGCTGCTATCTCCGCCGCGGCAGGAACGCCGTTCATATCGTATTCTGCCATATCATCTTCCTCCGTATCTTCTCAAAATCCTTCGTGCCGCGAGCCTCTCCGAAGGCTCGGTAAATTTTGCCGTGCGGCATATCACAAGCTGCGAGAACGCGCAGTCACGGCTGAGCGATGCGAACAGCGCACGGAACCTGTGCCAGTGCATATCCTCCGAAGTGAGGTCGATGCCGTAGCATTCGGCGAAAGCCCCTACGATGAGCTCCGCATCGCGGCGGAACGAATACGGCTTTACAGCGCCGGGCGAGGGGATATGCTCCCTTCCGATGAAGCCGAGCATTTTTTCGGCGGCGGCGCGGCGGTCGAGTGGGATATCGTTCCGGTACAGTTCCAGAACGCAGGAGACATCTGCGCCGTTTTCAATGCGGTCGATGATGCGCAGCACTGCGCGGAAATCCGTTTCTATCTCATATGGCACGCCGTTTACGCTTATGCTGTCGGGAAGTATCCCGTTCAGCAGCATATCTCCGTGTCCGCTCATACAGCACCTCCGTTTCCGGGAACGGGGCGGCGGCAGGTGATGAGCTCTGCGGTGAACATATCCGGCTCGCCGCATACGCCCTTTTCGGTCAGTGCCTCCGCGACGGCTGTTCCGTATTCTGTTGTGCGGGAAACAGGGTCGTACAGCGAGTAAGCTATCACAGCGTCGCTGTACGTACCGCAGCGCACCGCCGCAGAAAGCAGCAAATCCTGTGCGGGGTCGCCGGGTATGCGGTCGGCGGATACGGAAAATCTGTGAAGAACGCATCTCCTGATGCAGCCTGTTCCGCCGACGACATACTTTTTGCGAACGGTTTCGGTCATTGCGGTGCAGGTCAGCTCTGCCGTTCCGGCGGAGAGCGGATACAGAGTGCCGCCGGGCGTACCCACGGACAATATTTTTTCATTCATTGCGGTCACCTCCCGTGACATCATTTGCGCTGTACCTCACGAGTGCGGTGAGTTCAGCGCGGTATTTCCACACACCTCCCGCCGATACTCCGCCGCCGGTGACGGATATCCGTGAGGAGATCATCCCGTTCCCGGAGTAGGCGAGTGCGGCGCCGATCACCGTGTTCAGGGCGTTGATGACGTTCCTTTGCACACTGCCGGAAACGGTTATCCCGAACACGCTTTTGTTTGTGAATCCGCCGTCGAAATATTTTCGACAGACGGCGGTCTTTTCGACGGTTATCACGATCCCTGTGCCGTGACCGACCGTTCCTCCCGCTGCCTGTGCGAGGGCTTCTGCTATCAGAAATTCCTTATCCAATACATTTCACCTCCGAGATCCGGAACAGCTTTTCCGGCTTTGATAGTTTTTCCCCGCAGTCTGCTATTGCAGGTCAATATTACTTCGGCAATTATTTATCGATAAAATCAAATATAACATAAAGCTGTATCTATCGGAAAATGTTTTATGTTTATTATAGATATTTAATTGCCGAAGTAATAAGTGATCTTTCTTCTGCCTGACGCTTTGAGCGAGGGGACGACCCAAATGGGGGAGGAAGGGCAGACAGCGGATCGCCCGCCCCTCCGCCCACGTTTATGGGAGACTTTTTACGATATCTACCTCGCAGTGATGCAGCACTCCGTTCCAATACACCCTGCGGAACGCCTTCACCGGGAACTCATATCCGCCGGTGATAATGCTCTGCCTGCGGACGGTCTTTCCGCCGATGACCTCACCCTCTGCGGCGAGCGGCGCGCTGCCCTTTATGTAGATCCTGCCGCTGCCGCCCGTTGCTGAGGAACTTTTCGCGGCGGCGCAGCATATATGGGCGAGCGCCGTGTCCGAGTGAGTGCCGTCCGTGTAGATATCATCGCTGAAATAGGTGCGCAGGGTGCCGCTCTGCGAAAAGATAATGTCGTCCACAGCATCACCCCGCATCGACGGCGCGGCTTATCAGCCCCGCCTTGTCAAGGAAAGCGAGCGCTCCGAGCGATATGTATCCGCCGCTCCTGCACACCGAGGACGGCGCTGCTCCGGCGCCGGAGAGGGCGGCGCCCGAGTAGGTGTATGAGCAGGAATAATCGCCCATGCTCACGCGGCTGACGCGCCCCGTTCCGCCGCTGCCGGATGCGGACGAGCCCTCGGTGTCGGCGATGTGGTCAGCCTGGGCACACACCGCGAGTTCATACCACAGCCGTGTGCTTTCGGTGATGAGAGAGGTATCTGTCACCGCTGTGAGCATGAATCCCGCCTGCGTGAGGAACGGCTCGATCTCCTCCGCCGAATGTTTGCCGCAGTAGATGTCCGTATAGACCTGTACGATATCCATACTGAACGCCCCCCTCCGAACTTACGCCTTGTGGTGGACGTAAATGCCGGCGGTCTTGTTCGCATACACCGCGCAGAGACCGTAGGTCCTGTATCCGTACTTCCACGCATCGGCATCGGGATTGATATCGGGGGAGATGATCTTGGGAACGGCGTGCTTGGTGAACTGGAGCACTGCGCCCTTGTGGACTATCATGAAATTGATATCCTTGCCGCCGGACGCCTTTGCATAGCCGCCGGATTCCTCACCCTCGGTGGTGCCGTCGTTGAGCTTCACCTTTGTGTAGAACCTCGTTGCGGGAACAGGAACGACGCTCTCGAAGGACGCAAACACCGCCTTTGATTTGGTGGTATCCATATCATCGATAAGACCCTTTATGGTAGGTGTGATGAAGAGCACTCTGCCCTCTGCGGGTACCTCTGCCTCGTCCATAGCGGAAACGGCTGCTCTTATCGCGGCGACGGCAGCAGTGCCGGTAGCGAGGTCGCCTGTGCCGGAGGAAACATTGTCGGCGGAGGCGTATTCGGCAAATCTGAATGCATCCATTTCGGGAACGACCTTTGTGCGCACGAATTCGCCTGCGAGCTTTCCGAACGCGACGTTCTGGGTCTCCTCATTGTCCATATTGTCGATTGTGAACATACGGCCTCTTTCGTAATTGAAAGCGGCAGTCTCCCATGTAAGGCTCACGCTTCCGGTGACGTAGCCGGAATTTCTCGAATAATCGGCGAGCCCGTCCATGCTGAGCTTGGGGATAACGATCTCGTTGGCGTTCGCGCCTGCCCTTGCGAGGGATGCATCGCTTTCGAGCACAGCGGTGACGGCGCTTGTCTTATAGACCTCGTCGAGCAGGTCTGCGTACTTTTTAGCCAGTGTGATAGAATTCATATAAATACACTCCTTTAAAAATCATAATGGTCATTTCAATCCGAAAGCGCGTCTGAGCAGATCGTCCGAGGGCGAAACATCGTCGGTCATATAGACGCCTGTGCGGATGTGCTTTTCGGTCTCTCCGGTATCTTCCTCTGCCGTTTCCGGTGCGGTATCTTCCGGAAGATCTTCCGTATCATCATCCTCTGCCGTTTCGGGAACGGTATTTTCCGTGATATTTTCCGCGGGTGCAGTTTCCGGAATATTTTCCTGTGCGGATATAACTGTCTCTGCATTTGTATTTTCCTCCATGATATCACCTCCTCATAGAGTTCATTGTTTATTTTTCAAGATATTACTTCGGCAATTATTTATCGATAAAATCAAATATAACATAAAGCTGTAT
>CAMVPV010000094.1 GCA_947169455.1 uncultured Clostridia bacterium
ATTTTCCATTTCGATGCGCAGTGTTGAGAGCGTTATGCCCGAGGGAAGGATGATCTCATCCTCTTCGGTGCTTTCCTCTGCACCCGCAGGAAGCATCAGCGATGCGGACATCATGACCGATGCACAGAGAGCAGCCGCAGCACGCCTGAATATATTCTTTTTCACCGCAAAGCCCTCCTCAGAATTCCTTTTCATCGTATTCAAGTATCGTACAGATGTAACAATAAACTGATATAAATACAGATACCGTCAGCAGGACCGCTCCGAGCACGAACCCGTCTGCTGCCTGAGCAAGCCCGATAAGGATCTTCAGGATAAGCACAGCGGCAGCTCCGAAGGGCAGGATATCCTCGATTATAAGTATCCATACAATGACTATAAATGCTATGATACCGACTGCAATAAGACCATGCTTGTCATCCTTAGTGATCTTCATTCCCATTAACGCGAGCGACATATCGATCGATGCGCTGTTTCTGAAATATTTCCTTAATGCATTTGCCAGACAGAACGCTCCGCCCGCAATGCAGCAGAAATATATCAGATTCATATATCCGAGCTCGGACATCATGCCGCCGGTCCGTTTTGACAATATCCCGATAATATCAAAGTTTTCTCCTCCGAGCACAGCAATATAAATCTTCAGCCTGAGAGAGAGCAGCATCAGGAGATAGTCCGCTGCACCGACCGCTATATACAGCGCCGTCACATATATGAACCTTGCGGTCACGACATCTCTTCTTGAAACGGGAACGATGCAGTACAGCTTCTCGCTGTGATATTTAAGTTCATTTGTAAACAGCGCCGGAACGAGAGTCAACGATATCATCAACGGAATATATGTAACAAACAGCGGGGAATAAGCAAATCCGACAACACAGAAGAAGATGATAAAAAAGATACTCACGCCGGCTGATCTGCTTTTACCGCCAAAGATCGTTATCAGATCTGTGTGTGCTATATCCATGATCGTTTTACGGTCAAGCTTCATCCTTCAACAGCTCCCTTCACAGCTCTCGCTTTTCAAGCCTGTTCGCGGTCATCTCACCGAACAGTATGCTCAGCACGAACGATATGATATTCATTGCCAGACCCGTGATAAGATACTCACCCGCAGTCTCGGGCATACGGATATTGATAAGCGGTACCATCCCGCGGTTCGAGAGCGTAATGAATCCCAGGCAGACCGCAGTGATGACGGCTAACGAGATAATGATTATCCTGAATTCATTCTCGCGTCCGAATATCTGCCCCATCATCTCCATGTAGGAAAAGATCACGGCAAGCACCATTGTCATAACAACAGGCATTATGACAACAAGCTTTGCATTTGCATATCCTTCGCTTATCATCTGCATCGTTGATGTCTGCTGATCCGGAAGTATCCTGTACAGCTTTAAATACAGAGAAATAAAACAGAACACTACGCTGATGATCTCTGATGCAAAATGCACCAGAAATACATACAGGAACCTTGCCTGCGTTATGCTCCTGCGCTTTACCGGTATCATTCCGTAAAACTTGTTGAAGCCGTATTTGTCCGCAGCATTCTGAAGAGGTATGACATACACCATCGCGCCGAGCGAGATCCACGCATTTATATACGGCGATATGAACAGGCTCAGCAGAAGGCACAGTATCATTATGAATATGAACACGATCTGTGCATCAGGCTTTGCAGTGAGATAATCGAACCGCATTACTTTAAGAATGTCTTTCATTCTTATCCTCCTTTGCGATATAGACAAGTATCTCGTCGATGCTCGCCTTTTCGTATTCGAGCGCATCGGGGATACCTGCGAGATCCTCTGTCTTTATCAGCGCATCAAAGCCGTTTCTGTATGCATGGAAGCCTATGAGCTTTTCCATCAGCTTCGGAGGGACATCCTCCTCTGCACCCTTTATCACTGCGTATCCCTCTGAGAGATCGTCCTTCGTGCCCGTGAACCATACCCTTCCGCTGTGGAGAACAGTGATATAGTCGGCGATACGCTCGACATCGGCGGTGATATGCGTTGAGAACAGCACACCGCGGTTCTCGTCCTCTATGTATTCGGTGAGTATATCAAGAAGTTCATCGCGTGCTACGGGATCAAGACCGCTCGTCGGCTCGTCAAGTATCATGAGATCGGCATTGTGCGAGAGAGCAGCTGCGATCATCAGCTTCATCTTCATACCCTTTGAAAAATCTCCGACCCTTTTGTTGTCGGGCAGATGAAAGCTTTTTATCAGACGGAAAAATTCCTTGCTTTCCCAATATGTGTAGAATGGGCTCAGCTGACGTTCTATCTGCTTCACATTAAGATGTTCGGCAAGATAAAGGCTGTCGAACACCACACCGAGACGCTGTTTTATGGCAATGGTGTCGGTCACGCTGTCCATTCCGAAAACGCTTATACTTCCGCTGTCTATCCTTGCCATGTTCAGTATCGAGCGGATAGTAGTGGTCTTGCCGGAGCCGTTCTCGCCGACAAAGCCCATGATATACCCCTTCGGGAGCGAAAAGGAGATGTCCTTCAGCGCAAAATCCTCATAGGCTTTGCAAAGTCCGTTTATTTCAAGAATGTTTTCCATACTGACCCTCCATATAATTCCTCATCGCTTCGATTATCTCATCGTCAGAAAGCCCTGCATTCCGCCCGTTCGTGACAGATCTTTCAAACCCCTCCTCCATTTCAAAGAGCATACGCTCGCGCAGGAGCTCATTGTTGCGCGGTGCGACAAAGTATCCCTTCCCCGCTGCGGAGATTATAAAGCCCTCCTCCGCGAGATCGTTGTACACCCTTGTCGTCGTGATGACGCTGATCTTGAGGTCGCGTGCAAGCTGACGTATCGACGGGAGCTGTTCCTCCTCGGTGATGCTCCCGTCAAGTATCTGTGACTTCATCTGCTGTTCGATCTGCTCATATATCGGCAGATCTGATTTGTTCTTGATTATTATTTTCATACGATACCTCACCGACATACTGTATATGTCCTTATATATACAGTATAGCACCTGTTTTTTTGTTTGTCAATAGATTTTGAAAAAAATCCCGGATATATCATGAAATTCAGGGTAACAGCATTTCCTTGACAACCGGAATAAATGCTGATATAATTGAATGACGCAATCTTCAGGCACAAACAACAGAAAGCGAGGAAGAACGATAATGGATATCAGGATAAGAAAATGGAAGCTCGAGGATAAGACCGCACTGGCAGAAAATCTGAATAATCAGAAAGTCATGGACAATCTGAGGGATGGACTGCCGTATCCCTATACAGAAAATGATGCCGAGGGATTTATAAAAGCAATGCTGTCCGCCGATAAAGACAAGACCTTTGCTTTTGCGATAACCGCCGATGAAAAGGTGATCGGAAGCATAGGCGTGTTCCGCTGTGACAATATCCATTACAGAACTGCCGAAATGGGATATTATATCGGAGAAAAATACTGGGGACACGGTTACATGACAAGTGCTGTAAGACAGACCTGCGAATATGTTTTTGAGAATACCGATATCATCAGGATATTTGCGGAACCCTTTGCACACAATGCCGCATCCTGCCGCGTGCTGGAAAAATCAGGCTTTGTATGCGAGGGAATACTGCGCAGCAATGCTTTCAAGAACGGGAAGATCGCTGATATGAAAATGTACGCGCTGATAAAACAGTCTTGATATGGTGAATGGAAAAAGCAGTGCTGTTTTTGTGGGAGATTAAGATATTATGAGACAATTTATCGTTGATGCATTCACCGACAGATCATTCGGAGGAAATCCCGCAGCTGTATGTGTTACGGATAAATGGCTCTCTGACGAACTGATGCAGAATATCGCAAAGGAAAACAATCTTTCGGAAACAGCCTTTGCTGTCAAGGAAGGAGAGGAGCATCACCTGCGCTGGTTCACGCCGCAGTTCGAGATAGATTTTTGCGGTCATGCAACACTTGGCGCGGCATTTGTTATCCTGAATTATTATGAAAAGGAGCTTTCGGAAATATCCTTTGTTACGCAGGCCGGAAGGCTGACGGTCATCCGCAGAGGTGAGCTTTTTGAGATGGACTTCCCCGCATATACGCTCAACAAAACAGAGGTAACGGATAAGATGGAGGCTGCGCTCGGGATACGTCCCCTTGAAGCATACCTTGACAGAGATCTTATGCTCGTATTGCCCGATGAGGATTCGGTAAAAAATCTGCATCCCGATCAGAACAGAATGAAGGAGCTTGACGGATTGAGCATAGCCGTAACGGCACCATCCGTCCATGCCGGATATGATTGTGTGAGCCGTGTTTTTGCACCCGAAATGGATTCACCGGAAGATCCCGTTACAGGAAGTACACATTGCATGATAGCACCGTACTGGAGCAAAAGGCTCGGAAAAAACGACCTGATATGCTTTCAGGCATCGGAAAGAGGCGGGATACTGTACACCGGTCTTTGCGGAGACAGGGTAAAAATATCCGGAAGGGCTGTCCTGTTTTCCGAGGGGAGCATTCCGGAGCTGTAAAGGCTCCCGACATTGAGCTTCTGCACATCAATAATAAGCCCAGCCGCATTTCCTCTGTGGGGAATGCGGCTGGGCTTGTCTGCATATGAAGGAATGGTGCATCGTACACTCGATGCGGCATCGTTCACCTGCGCACGAACATAACATTGCTCACACGTTCGGTGATATAAAGCTCTGTGTCAGTCTCGACGAGGTCATAGCTTTCTATAACAGACTTGATTTTATCACTGATGTCCTTCGCGCAGCTGAGGTAGGTCTTACTGATCCATATTCCTTGCGGCGGAGATAAAGTTCATTATATCGCTTTCCTTGATGATTGCCAGCCCCTGTGATTCATCACCGAGGATCAGAAGGTCATCACCGGGGTTAATGTCAAACATTTTCCGCGCCTTTGCGGGAATGACTATCTGCCCCTTGTCGCCGACCTTTACTATGCCGAAGGCGTGTTTTCCCTTGGGCGGGACGGGCATGGAGTATTTAGCGGATGAATAGTTCATCAGTTCATCAAGGCTCACCTGCAGAATATCTGCCAGCTTCATCCCCATTTCCATATCGGGTATGGAATCGCCTGTTTCCCATTTTGATATGGTCTGACGGGATACGCCAAGCTTATCGGCAAGATCCTCCTGTGTCATTTTTTTCATTTTTCTGAGAGCGATAAGGTTGTTACCGAGCATTTGATGTTTCTCCTTTTATATTCTGAGGTGTTTTCGCTTTCTTTATCCCCAGTACAGCCCACCTGATGAAGGGTATCCGTGAAAATATCTCATACAGCAGCAGTGCGCCGCAGAAGCCTGTCACCAGCGTGATAAGATAGCAGGGAATCGCGGGGATGGTCGTATATTTGCGCAGGAGATATGCCGAAAGGGCTATGGGGAGATAGTGGAATATGTACAGCCCCCAGTTTTTCTTTGCAAGAAAGGCGGACACTGTTGTGCTGCGGTCGCCCCATTTTTTCATGCCGCCAAGTACGGCAAGGCAGGTCACCCATGCGAAGGCTACGGCAGGGATGCTGTTCATAACAGGCATTTCGGCAAAATTCTCGCCGTAATACAGGAAGACATACAGTCCGCCGAGTGCGGCTGCGCCTATGATAAGGGGTATGCAGTATTTTTCAAGGGCGGCGATGACACTGTCATTTGCGAAAACAAAATAGCCCAGAAAGAACACCAGAGTGTATATACCAAATCTGTATACACTTATGACGGGCATATTCAGTACATAGCCCGAGAGCCACACAGGAACGGCAAGCAGCAGCAATACTATGATATTTGCCTTTGCTCCAAGTTCATAGAGCCTGCCCTTTTCGTGCTTTTTTACCAACAGAAGTATCATCGAAAATACCCACAGCTCCTGTATGAACCACAGTGGGCCTACTCCCGAAAGCGCCATGATAATGTACTTTATCGGCAGAGGTACTGCCTGCATCCCCTCATCATCAAAAGCGCCGCTGATGCTCATGCTGATATACCCCTGTACCCACCAGAATATAAGCAGACCTATGGTAGAGGGAACAAGCAGCTTTGTTGTGCGGCTTTTCCTGAATTCTGCGGCAGTGTGGCTGTCAAGATAGTACCGTGAACACATACCTGCTATCAGGAAAAGCAGCAGCATGAACCACGGATAGATAAGGTACATGACTGCATCCCAGGGCTGTTCGGGATAGAATGAGCCTGTGCCGAGGCTTATGATATCGGTATACATCATGAATACATGATATATGAGTACAAGAATGATACAGAGGGAGCG
>CAMVPV010000095.1 GCA_947169455.1 uncultured Clostridia bacterium
TACCCCGGGCTTGAAAGCGATAAGGGCTATGAGGTCAACAAAAGGCAGGCAAGGAACGGCGGCGCGATGATCTCCTTTGAGCTGAAGGACAATTACGATATAAATGCATTTTTCGAGAGCCTTGAGCTTGTTACGCTCGCGGAAAGTCTCGGCGGAGTAGAGTCACTCGTATGTCACCCATCAAGCATGACACACGCATCTATCCCGGAGGATATACGAAAAAAAGTCGGCATAACGGACGGACTTATCCGCCTTTCGGTCGGAATAGAGGATATAGACGACATCATTGAAGATCTGGAACAGGCAATAGCGAAAAGCGAGGTAAAATGATATGCTGTATGGATCTATGCATGACCTTATCGGTCATACGCCGCTTGTACGGCTGAAGAATATGGGGGTCTCCCCCGATGTACATATTTATGCTAAACTTGAAATGTATAATCCCTCGGGAAGCGTGAAGGACAGGATAGGAGAATATATGCTGAAAGCTGCCGAAAAAGAGGGAAAACTAAAGCCCGGCGGCACTATTATCGAAGCCACCGCAGGCAATACGGGTCTGGGGATAGCCTTTGCGGCTCTCGGAAAGGGATACCGCGTGATATTCGCAGTCCCTACGAAATTTTCAGCAGAAAAGCAGGCGCTCATGCGTGCTCTCGGTGCGGAGGTGATAAATACTCCCCGTGCGGAGGGAATGCTCGGAGCGGTTAGAAAGGCAAACGAACTCAAAGCTCAGATACCGGGTTCGGTATCCTTTGAGCAGTTTGAGAATCCGAATAATCCGCTCGCCCATTATGAGACTACCGGAAAGGAGATATTTGACGATCTCGGCGGAAAGATAGATCATCTCGTTGCGGGTGCCGGCAGCGGAGGGACATATACCGGTATCGTAAGATATCTCAAAGAGCACGGCGCGGGAACGCAGGGCGTCCTTGCGGATCCGGAGGGCTCGACGATCGGCGGCGGTGAACACTTCGATTACAACATCGAGGGGATCGGAAATGATTTTATCCCGGATACTATGGATATTTCGCTTGTGGATAAAGTTATAAAGGTGAACGATGAAGAAGCATTCAGCACGGTGAGACTGCTCGCGAGAAACGAAGGCATAATTGCCGGCTCGTCCTCGGGGGCAGCTATGGCGGCGGCTCTGAAGCTCGCAAAGGAGATCGGTCACGGAAATATCGTCACGGTATTCCCCGACAGGGGAGACAGATATTTCAGTACGGGATTATTTGAATAAGGAATTATCATGATATATAAGATCGCAATAGCAAGCAGCGACGGAAATTATGTTGACAGGCATTTCGGAGCTGCGGAAAAGTTTTTGATAGTGTCACTCGATACAGAGAAAGAGACTTATGACACTGTTGAGTTCCGTGAGGTCGTACCGCCGTGCAGCGGAGGAGATCACAGCATATCTGCATTTGATGCTGTACTGGAAAAACTCTCCGATGTATCTGCGGTGATAGCGCAGCGGGCGGGTCCCGGAGCTGAAAGGTTCCTCACGGAAAACGGCATAGCTGTATATCAGCTGCCGGGAGAAAATGAGCAGGCGCTCTGCACACTGCTCGAAGAAAATAGATGGGAGGCGGACAGATGGCTGTCTCATACGAAGAACTGACGGAAAAGCACCCCTGCTTTGCAAGGAGCGCAGCACACAATAACGGACGCATACATCTTCCGATAAGTCCGACCTGCAATATAGAATGCAGATTCTGCGAGCGAAGCTTCAACTCATATGAAAAGCGCCCCGGAGTAACATCAACGGTCATCACTCCGCAGGAAGCGATCGAAGCGATACACAGAGCTCTGGAGGTCTGTCCCGAAATACACGTTGCGGGGATAGCGGGTCCCGGAGATACGCTTGCGAGCCCGTATGCCCTTGAAACTTTCCGTCTGATAAAAAAGAAATTTCCCGGGCTGCTCAAGTGTATGAGTACGAACGGTCTTCTGCTTGCGGAAAAAGCGCAGGAGGTGATCGATGTCGGGATCGATTCGCTGACGGTTACGGTCAACGCGGTGGATCCCGTGATAGAGGCTCAGCTCAATGACGGCATAGTATGGCACGGCAAGCATTATACAGGCATCGAGGCAGCAGAGATACTCATAGAACAGCAGATAAAGGGGATACGCATTGTAAGCGAATCGGGAATAACGCTGAAGGTGAATACAGTTCTTGTTCCCGGGATAAATTCGGAACATATCGGTGATATCGCAAGGACGGTCGCGGAGGCGGGAGCGAGCATATACAATATAATCCCGCTGATACCGCAGCACAAGCTGAAAGACTGCCGCGAGCCGCGCTGTGATGAACTTGAAAATGCCATACGTGCGGCTTCGGAATATATAGATGTGTTCCGCCATTGTCAGCGGTGCCGCGCAGATGCGGTAGGGATACCCGGCGGCATCGATCACAGCAGCGCGGTGTATATAAATTTTAAGAAGATAGCGGGAAAGGATACGTTTTCCCACGGATAACGGTATAATTGTGAAAAATGAGAAAGAGGTAATTGAAATGTCAAAGGAATTAAGACAGATAGCGATCTACGGCAAGGGCGGTATAGGAAAATCCACTACGACGCAGAACCTTACGGCAGGTCTTGTGGAGCGCGGCAGCCATGTAATGGTTGTCGGATGCGACCCGAAAGCCGATTCTACAAGACTTCTCCTCGGCGGACTTCATCAGAAGACAGTTCTCGATACGCTGAGGGATCAGGGCGAGGATATCGAGCTCGATGCGATACTCAAGGAAGGCTTCATGGGAACGAAGTGCGTTGAATCAGGCGGTCCGGAACCGGGCGTGGGATGCGCGGGACGCGGCATCATCACCTCGATAGGACTTCTCGAAAGGCTCGGAGCTTATACAGAGGATCTCGATTATGTTTTCTATGATGTCCTTGGAGACGTTGTCTGCGGCGGATTTGCAATGCCTATCCGCGAGGGCAAGGCGAAGGAGATATACATTGTAGCGAGCGGCGAGATGATGGCTCTTTACGCGGCGAACAACATCTCAAAGGGTATCGCAAGATATGCGCGTCAGGGCGGTGTTCGTCTCGGCGGTATCATCTGCAACAGCAGGAACGTTGACCGTGAAGCGGAGCTTGTAAGGGCATTCGCAAAGGAGCTCGGCACACAGATGATACATTTCGTTCCGCGTGACAATGACGTTCAGCGTGCGGAGATACGCAAGAAGACGGTCATACAGCATTACCCGCAGTCGAAGCAGGCGGACGAATACAGGGCGCTCGCGGAGAAGATAGATCAGAACGATATGTTCGTTATCCCTAAGCCCATGACACAGGAACGCCTCGAGGAGATACTCTTTGAGTACGGACTTATGGAAAATATCGACAGCGATTTCAGGATATAATGGAGGAAGAACATGAGCAAGGTCAATCTGGAAATACCCGAAGTCGAGATACGCGAGATACGTCTCGGTTCCATAACAGGATTTCAGGGTACCGCAAAGGAGCTCGTTTCAGCCTGCTCGGGCTGTGCGGGAAAGCTAAAGGACAAGAACCGTTCGTTCAGTCAGTGCCTCGGCTGCGGAACATCGAATGCAGCCTGCACACTCACGCTGATACAGGACGCTGCGATAATATCACACGGCCCCGTGGGATGTTCGACCTGTCTGCATGAGTTCGCGTTCACATACCGCGTGAATGCATATCTCAGAAAGCTGGAGCACCCTACGCAGAGAAAAATATTTTCCACGAATCTTGAGGAAAAGGATACCATATACGGCGGCGCAAAAAAGTTAGATGAGGCGATACACGAGGTCTACAGGAGAACATCTCCGAAGGCGATATTTGTGATAACCACCTGCGCGGCTGGTATCATCGGCGATGATGTTGAGAGCGTTACGAATGCTGCGGAAAAGGAGCTTGGGATACCGGTCGTTGCGGTGTTCTGCGAGGGTTTCCGCTCGAAGATGTGGACATCGGGCTTTGATGCGGGATATCACGGCATTGCAAGAAAGATAATCAAGCCCGCAAGACAAAAGAGAAATATCATCAATGTCATAAATTTCTGGGGGAGCGATATATTCGGCGAATGGTTCAAAGAGTTCGGATACGAGCCTAACTATATCACGCCGTTCGCAACGATCGATTCTCTCAGCTATTCGAGCGAGGCTGCGCTTACGGTGCAGGCGTGCTCGACACTCGGAAGCTATCTCGGAGCGGCACTGGAACAATCCTTCGGAGTTCCCGAGATACGCAATTCGCCTCCATACGGCATAGCACAGACCGACCGCTGGTTCAGGGAACTCGGGCAGATACTCGGAAAGGAAAAGGAAGTCGAGGATTTCCTTGCACGCAAGAAAGCGGAATATCTCCCGAGGATAGAGGAACTCCGCAAAAAGCTCAGAGGAAAGACAGCCTATGTTACGGCGGGAGCTTCTCACGGACGTTCTCTGCTTGCGCTTCTTAAAGAGCTTGGAATGGAACCGCAGGGAGCGGCTATATTCCATCACGATCCCGAATATGACAACGAGGACGAACGCGCGGATACATTGAAGCATACCGTTGAGGATTACGGCGATGTGCCTAACTACAATGTCTGCAACAAGCAGGAGTTCGAGCTTGTGAACGTCCTCAACCGCATAAAGCCCGATATACTTCTTGCCCGTCACGGCGGCATGACGCTCTGGGGAGCAAAGCTCGGGATACCGTCGCTCCTTATCGGAGACGAGCATTTCGGCATGGGCTACGAGGGACTTGTGAATTACGGCGAGCGCATCCTCGAGACGATAGAGAACGATGAATTCGTGAAGAATCTTGCAAAGCATTCGTCAAATCCGTATACAAAATGGTGGCTTGAACAGGAGCCGTATACTTTCTTGGGAAAATAAAGGAGATAAATAAATGGCAGGTCTTATAGAACAGGAACGCTACACCTGCGCGATAGGCGCATTGCAGACGGTTGTGGCGATCCCCCGCGCGGTTCCGATACTTCATTCGGGACCCGGCTGCGGAACGATGATAAAGGGCTTTTTTGAGCGTTCGTCGGGATATGCGGGAGGAGAAACGGCTCCCTGTACGAATTTCAGCGAGCGCGAGGTCGTTTTCGGCGGAACGGACAGGCTCCGCAATATCATAAAGAATACCTACAAGGTGCTGGATACGGACTTGCAGGTCGTTGTGACAGGATGTACAGCAGGCATCGTCGGAGATGATGTCGCAAGCATAACGGACGAGTTCCTCTATGAAGATGACAGACCGATAGTCCATGTCGAGACGAGCGGCTTCAAGTCGAACAACTACGTATCGCATTCGGTCGTTGTCAATGCGATCATAGATCAGTATGTCAGCCGATTCGAGGAGGAAAATCCCGCAAGAAGTGAAAAGAAGCTTGTGAACCTCATCGCATCGATACCCTATCAGGATCAGTTCTGGAAAGGAAATCTCAAGGAATACAAGCGTCTGCTCGAGGGTCTCGGGCTGAAAGTGAATGTCCTCTTCGGACCTCATTCGGGCGGTGTGAAGGAATGGCAGACTATCCCGAAGGCGAACTTCAACGTGTTCGTTTCCCCATGGTACGGCGAGCCTATTGTAAAGAATCTTGAGAGAAGATACGGTCAGCCGTATTACAGCTTCGGGTATCTTCCGATAGGCGCGAATGAAACGACAAGGTTCCTGAACGGCGTGCTTGAGTATGCGCTTGAACAGGGCGCGGGGATAGATGAGAAAAAAGCCCGCGCATTCATAGCCGAGGAAGAAAAAGCATATTATGAAGAGCTGGATAATCTTGCGACCTTCCTGCTGGAGTTCAGATACGGTCTCCCGGGCTATGTGCATATCCTGCATGATGCGGGCTATGTGACGGGACTTGTAAGGTTCCTGCTGCATGAGACGGGTGTTGTCCCTAAGGAGCAGTTCATAGTGGACAATGTTCCGCAGAAGTACCGCGAAAAAATAGAGGCGGACATAAAGGCAGCTTCCGACAAGCGTGAGATACCCGTATATTTCGACCCGGATGCAGGTGCCATGCAGGATATAATACGCGGTCTGGAGCACAAGGGCAGAGGACTTGTCATAGGGAGCGGCTGGGACAAGGAGCTCGCAAAAGAGATAAATGCCGATTTCCTTTCGGCTGCCTGCCCGACACCCTACCGCATAGTTCTCACAACGAATTATGTAGGATACACAGGCGGTCTGAGGGTCATAGAGGATATATACAATACGGCTCTTGCAACATATAAAT
>CAMVPV010000096.1 GCA_947169455.1 uncultured Clostridia bacterium
CGGCGCGGGCTGTCATCATGAAAGGGTCGATGGCAGGGGCTATCCGAGGGGGCTGAAGGGAGAAGATATCCCCGACGTTGCCAAGGTCATCGCAGTTGCAGACACTTTTGACGCTATGTATTCCACAAGACCATACAGAAAGCAGATGCTTCTTTCCGATGTTATAGCGGAGCTGCAGCGCATTTCGGGCGCGCAGCTCGATGAGGAGGTCGTTTCTGCGATGGTGGAGCTTTATGAAGAGGGCGAGCTCGACAGGGAAAAGGTCGATGCAGCTGTATTCAAGGCAAAGAATCCTTCAGGTTCTGAAAGCGATGAGGAAAAGCAGAAGAGATCGGAAAAGCTCGCCGAGGATAATCAGAAATTCATGGAAAGCCTCGGACTTGTCACCGATGATGAGGAGCACAAGTCATGACAGACAAATTGAAAAAGCGTATCGGGATAAGCAGGAAAGCACCGCGTGACCATAAGCCGATGAATCCTCTTGCAATACTTGCTGTGGTGATCGTGATCTGCGCTGCGCTCACCTATATCATACCGGCGGGTCAGTATGACCGCTACACTGATGAGACCACCGGGATCGAGCTCATAGACCCGGACAGCTTCCGGTTCATCGAGCGCTCTCCCGTCGGGCTCCTCGGAATATTCACCTCGCTGACACTGGGTATGCAGAACAGCTCCGGGGTCATATTCTACCTGCTGATAATCGGCGGTATGTTCGGCATAATCAACGCAACAGCCGCACTGAATGTGGGCATCGCGAATTTCATGCGCAGGATAAAGGGCAAGGAACTTGTTTTCATACCCATCCTTATGATACTTTTCGGATGCGGCTCGGCGTTCTGTGCAAACTTTGAGGAATACCTCGTTTTTGTTCCGATAATACTTGCTATATGCATAACATCGGGCTTTGATTCGCTCACCGCGATAGGCATCATATTCATGGCGGCAACGGCAGGCTACGGCGGCGGCGTTACGAACGCATTCACGGTCGGGCGCGCCCAGGAAATAGCAGGGCTTCCGATGTATTCTGCACTCAGCTTCCGTGTGGAGATATTTGTTTGTCTGCTTTCGGCGTCAGCGGCTTATGTGACGATACGCGCGAATATCATAAAAAAGACGCCGAAGCTTTCACCGGTATATGATTATGACCGCCAGTTCAATGCAGACAAGCACCTCAATCTCAGCAAGATACCTAAGCTGACAAAAAGGCAGCTGATAACGCTGATATTATTCTCTGCGGGAATGATATATTCCATTGTCATGGTCATCGTAAAGCAGTACTACGTCGATGAACTCTCCGGGATATTCCTTGCTGTGGGGATATTGTGCGGGATAGCAGGAAAGCTGTCCGCAGACAAGATATGCTCATCGTTCGTCAAGGGCTGTTCGGATATGCTTCTTCCGTGTCTTGTAATAGGCGCTGTGAATGCAGCTATCGTTCTGTTCAACAGCTCGAACGTACTTGATACCATACTTTACCTGTTTGCGCATATAATCTCGGTGGTGGCCGTATCAATAAAGAAGGTGATGATGTTCATACTGCACGACATATTCAACGTGATAGTTCCGTCCGGCTCGGCGCAGGCGCAGGTCACGATGCCGCTGATGATACCTATCGCCGATTCCGCCGGCATAACGCGGCAGACGGCGGTCATTGCATATCAGCTCGGTGATGCGCTCACGAACGTTCTCGCTCCTACTGGCGGCGAGGTGCTTGCAGCGATCGCTATCTGCAAGATACCATACAGAAAATGGCTGAGTTATCTTATGCCCTTGTTCGCCATATGGTTCGTGATCTCTGTCATATTCGTGATAGTTGCGGTACAGACGCACCTGGGGCCGTTCTGAAAAGCAGTCAGCCCCCGCAGATCCTGTTGGAACTGCGGGGGCTTTTTGCTGAGCATACCGGTATATCGGTCGGATCTCAGGTATAGATCATACACTGAACGAATTATTGCAGATTGTTGATAAAATATAAAAACTGCAATTTTGGACTATATAATCATTATATATTTTGAACAAAATGACGATTTACAGAATATGATTTATGTGTTATAATATATTGCGAAAACACAGGTTCTCATTATTGCTTCGGCGATCGTATGATCTGATCAGGATTATTACCGGTCGGCGTATCTGTGTATATGGTATCATTGCGATGCCGGTATCCTGTCTGCCGGAGCAATATGCAATGTCAGAAAAGGGAACGGATAATCCTGCGGCATCCGTTTTGATCATTATCCGCCGCTGCCGCGCGGCACGGAGACCAATTATGAAAAAGCTCAGAAAAATCACTGCCGCCGTTGCTGCTGTAATCATGGCTTCTTCAATGACCGCAGTGACAGCATCCGCTATAAACGTTGATTACAGCACATCGCTCTCGTCGGTTTACTGTTATTACTGCACAGAGACAGGCAGATACTATAAGACCTATGACGATGCAATGGATGATGCTACCCAGAACTATAATTTTGTCGGGAACAATGTCACTATCCAGAATCTGTACGGCAGTACAAATGTAGATTACAGCAATACCTGTACAAGTGTTTATCAATGGTATAATCCGGGTACAAATAAGTACTACAGGACTTCTTCAGATGCATATTCGGCATATTCACAGGGCGACGTATATAATAAATGGCAGCTGATGAACAGCGTTGACTACAGCAATTCTTATTCCACGACATATCATTACTACTGCCAGCAGACCGGAAGATATTACAGATCCGAAACTGATGCAAGCAATGATGCTCTTTATAACTTCAATTATACCAATCCCACTATCTCAGACAAGCTCAGGTCATACGACTTCAGCACATCCTATTCCACAACGTATCACTTCTACTGCACACAGACCGGAAGATACTACAAATCCAAGAGCGATGCGGAAAACGATGCTCTGTACAACTTCAACTACACCAATGCGACTGTAAACGATATGAACAGATCATACGATTACAGCACGAGCGTATCCTCTACCTACCGCTATTACTGCAAGCAGACCGGGAGATACTATAAATCTATAAGCGATGCCGATAACGACGCCCTCTATAACTTCAACTATTCCAATCCCACCGTATATGATGCCTACAATATAGACTCATCATCTTCAGTAAGCCAGACATACCCGTGGTACAGCTCATACACAAAGAAGTATTACAAAACACAGAATGACGCGCTGAATGCCTCCAATAACATTTCCTCCTATGTAAGCTATGCATATACCGATTCATCTCCGTCAGTAAGCTCCACATATCCGTGGTACAGCTCCTACACGAAGAGATACTACAAGACACAGGCAGATGCGCTCAACTCTTCAAACAATGTTTCTGCTTATGTGACATACGCTTATGTCGATTCCTCAAATACGGTAAGCTCCACATATCCGTGGTACAGTTCCTATACAAAGAAGTACTACAAGACACAGAACGATGCCATAACTGCATCGAACAACAGTTCCGTGTATGTCAGCTATGCATACGCTGAGACATCCAATTCGGTAAGCGCAACATACCCGTGGTACAGTTCCTACACGAGGAAGTACTACAAGACACAGGCTGACGCTCTTGCAGCATCAAATAACATTTCTTCCTACGTTTCCTATGCATATGTTGATTATTCTTCAACGGCAAGCAATACATATCCGTGGTACAGTTCTTACACAGGCAAGTATTACAGGACACAGACCGATGCTGTCCAGGCATCGAACAACAATTCTTCCTATGTAAGCTACGCCCTGAATGTTACGAACGGCACACCATACATAACCGGCAACAAGGCTTATTCCGGCTGGACGAACATAGCGTCTTACCTCAGCAGATGCGCCTCCGGTTCTACCGTGACCATACAGATGAACGGCAGCGATACGGTCGGCGGTGAGGTGCTCAGTGCGATCGACGGCAGGAACATCACAGTACAGTTCGTGCTCAAGAACGGCCTACAGTGGATAATCAGCGGAAATGACGTCAACCTTTCCGATTCACTGTATATCGGTTCTGCAAGCAGGAACAATGTTCCCGCCAGAGCTATAAAGCCCTACAAGAAGAATGCTGTCTCGACCGTAAAGATCACGGCAGGATATGACGAACCGCTCGGTCTGACTGCAAAGCTGTCCGTCAAATTCAACAAGAGCCGTTCGGGACGCAAGGCATATGTTTATCATTACGATACCGATTCAGGCAATCTTGAAAAAGTAGTTACCACCAAGATATCCAGCACGGGTTACTGCACCTTCAAGACAGACGAAGGCGGCGCATTCGTGATAATCCTGAAATAATGCTTCATTGATCTGAAAATACCTCCTGTCCGGAATGGACGGGAGGTTTTTTGATCTTATTCCGGGAGCCTGTCTCCGCGGTATTTTATCCCGGCTGTGAGCTGCTTTGCAAGGAAGTACAGGATACCGCATTCTCTGTCCTGCCAGATCCTCTTGATCCGCGGCTCCGCGCACATCAGATAGCCGAATGTCTCACTGACAGAGCCGATACGCACAATGAGCGGCGCCTCTGCCTTACGCCCGTCAAGAAATCCATACAGCAGGGGAGAAGCACTTCTTATCTCATCAAGGTTATTTGCAGAATACAGGTCGCCGTGCATGACATTCATCATATCATCCGTATTAATCCGCATTGCCTTGTCGCTCACGGAATGCAGGCAGCCGCTTTCACTCCTGAAATAGAGGTCGGTAATATGCAGTTCTTCTCTCAGCAGCGGCATGACCTGCTCCAGTCTGGTTTCAAGAACAGCATCCGCTTCCATGATATCCGCGATGATATTCATGCTCGTATATATATCATGTCCGGAGATCTTATTGATATCGAGATCCTTGTGCTTGTTTTCCTCGTAGATGGTATAGCAGTTGCGTCCAATGGATTTTCCGTTGTAGAGGGTCTTGTCGGTATGCGAGAACAGATCATCGAAGCTGTGCGCGTCGTAAGGGTAAGTTGCACACCCCGATGTTCCGGTGATATAGACCACATCCTCGCCGACTCTGATATTTCTCCGCACTATGCCGCTGTTCCTGTACAGTTCGCGGAAAAATCTCTTTTTGTCATCAAACTCTATATCGCGCAGATCAATGATAAGCAGTTCGTCTCCACCGAAGCGACCGACCACACCGTATCCATCTACGAACCTGACGAGGCTTTCTGCGATATTCATCAGGACGCAGTCTCCGGCATGATGACCGTAATTGTCATTTATGAACTTGAAATTGTCCAGATCGAATATAATGAAAGTGAACGGTGTTTCCGATGCGATAAGCGATTTTGCAAAATCGAGTATGTATGCGCGGGAGATTATCCCGGTAAGATGATCGAGCACTTCACTGATGCTGATCTCATCGAGCAGCTTGTCAAAGTACTGGTATCTTCGCAGCTGGTCTATGCTGTACATGGTCTGTGCATTGTCAAATTCTGTTCTGCGCCGCAGAGTTTCTGTCACGTCGAGGAAACTCCCCGCGAGCCCGACTATCTCACCGTTATCGTACAGAGGTCTTTTTGAAGCGATGATATCCCTTTCCTGATCTCTCACCATGCATTTTCCATGTATCTTATACGTGCTTTCCCCGTCGAGTACACGCAGTTCATCCTGCATGAACGGTACGGGGTCATTGTGCCAGCCCACGTCTTCGTCGGTCTTTCCGATGAGCCCATCAGCCGATACAAATCCGTAAAAATCAAGGAATGCCTGATTTACCCCGACGAACCTGCGTTCCTTGTCCTTCCAGAAAACGCAGTCCTGTGAGGTATTGATTATACTTTCAAATATATTTTTGTTCATTTCCATAGCAATATGATATTACCTCCGGATCTTATGTCATAGGATATCAGCCGTACCAGTCGGTCGTCAGCAGTATATCGGGCGGATCTTTCATCTCATGCTCGGCAAGGTCTTCCTTGGTGCCGGTATAATAATATCCCTGAAGCACCCTTGTTTCATGATTGAGAGGTTCCTCTATATCCGAGCATTCAAAATTGTCGCGCTGGAAAACGAGGCGCTGACGCTGTTCATTCTCGGGTATCTCCGAGATCGGTCTGCCGAAAAGCTCACGGTCACCTTCCCTGGACAGTCCCATCTCATCGAGACAGGTAGCGGCAAAATCGGTAAGCGATATCGGAGAAGCACAGTATCCTATGCTTTCGCGGGTCTCGTGCGGTCTTTTCATATACCATATCGGCATAT
>CAMVPV010000097.1 GCA_947169455.1 uncultured Clostridia bacterium
CGGAAACAAACCGGAAATATATAATTAATATAAATTTATTATTTGCGACACTATAATATGTTACAATTGTAAATAGTAATCATCGGAGGGGAGGTCACACTTTGATACGCAGCAGAAAAAAACAGAACAGCTCCGTTCTGCGAGACAGCAGCTCGCTGCAGAACCTCGACCGCGAATATATCACGAACTACCGCGCATGGCGCCGCCGTAACCGCTTCGGCTTCTATATGGATGACCCCGACAATGAGCTTACCTACCGCGAGGGCGATGCCCGCATAGATCAGATACCCGACGTCCGCGAGCGCGTGGTCATCAACCGTATCACAGGGATAATAATGCTCTCGATGATACTCTATACCATCATAAATTATTCCATGAACCTGCTTGCGCCTGTGTTCAACCCCAACCTTGATTTGCGCTTCGGCTCGGACTATTTCCGTGAGCTCGTGCGCGGCAACGAATGGACTGTGTTCCTGCTCACCTTCGTAACAGGCATGGTAAGCAGACTCATACCGCTCGTCATAATCATCAAGGTGATAAAAATGCCCCTGAACGTTATGGCTCCCGTAAAGGTGCGCAACAAGCATATCCTTTATATGGCTGCCATTCCCGCGGCTCTGCTGAACACCTGCATCTGCTTCATTTTCAATCAGTTCTACCTGCACTTCCTCGCCGGTATGGGCGTTAATATACACATAGTCCACGACCTGCCCGAAAGCCGCGTCGTGCTTGCGCTGACGCTTATAATGGAAACGGTGATCTTCCCGATGATAGGCGAGATAATGATAAGCGGCGCAGCGATGCAGCTTCTCCGTCAGTTCGGCGACGGCTACGCTATTTTCGTCACCACACTGATGACCACGATGTCCTGCTTTGACGTAAGGATGATATTCTGCATCATGATAAATTCCGTGATCATAGGATACTTCACGCTGCGCACAGGTTCCGCCATGACCGCTGTTATCATGCGGGTGATCGTGAGGATAACGAGCGTGGCGCTAATCTTCCTCTCGGATCATTCCATGAGCGAATATGCGACACTGAACACGGTGATATTCCTGTTCGTCAGCATACTGATATCGGTGGTGCTGCTGTTCTGGTTCCAGATAAAATACAACGACAAGATGACCCTCGATCTGAAGGACACCTTCCTCACAGGATATGAGAAGCTGATGTACTTCTTCACCTGCCCCTACACTCTGATATGGCTGGCGATGTGTATTTCGATAACACTGGCGTCGGTGCCGCTCGCACTGTGAACGGGGGATATATGGAGCGTGCGCTCGCACTTGCCGCCGAAGCCGCCGCAGAGGGCGAAGTCCCGGTGGGTGCGGTCATAGTACGGGACAGCGACGGCTTTATTGCCGGCACCGGGCGCAATTCACGCGAAAAGGAAAGGAACGCCCTCGCTCATGCGGAGATATCCGCGATAGACAGCGCCTGCCGGACGCTCGGCGGGTGGAGACTGAACGGCTGCACTATGTATGTCACTCTCGAACCCTGCCCCATGTGCGCGGGTGCAGCACTCAACGCGCGGCTTGACCGCATAGTTTTCGGCGCTTACGACCGCCGTGCGGGAGCGTGCGGCTCGGTGGCGGATATATTTGCGGCGGGATTTGACAGCGAAACCGTTATAACGGGCGGTTTCATGGAAGAGGAATGCTCTGCGCTGCTGAAGGATTTTTTCAGCGAAATGCGCAGCCGCAGGAAAAAATTCCGGCTGACGCCCGTTTCTACCGGCGACCAGATAATGAGAGCAGCCGCGCTTTCGGGAGTTTCACCCGATGAGCTGAGCGGCGGCGAAACGTTCTTTATCCGCAGGAAAGCCGTTCCGATAGGGCTCCTGCTGAATACAGACGGAACAAAAAGGATGATATTTTTCGATGGATACAAGGATACAGACCCCGGCGGGATCGAAGACCTGTATAAGTAAAGCAGCCGCAGTATTTGCTGCAATGCTGCTTTTTTGTTCGTGTGCGGGCACTCACCCCATACCCGATGATGACAGCACCGATACCGCTGTGCTCACCGATGCTGATACCGCTCTGCCTGAGGAGGAGGGATTTTCTTCATACACCGCCGAGATAACCGACGGAAAGGAGAATTACCTGCTCACCGTGACCGCCGTGGACGGCGTGCTTTCTGCCTGCCTTGAAAATAACCGTTATGAATCGGAGGAGTGCAGCATCGAGCCGCCGGAGGGTTTCCGTGCGATGCTGCCGCATACGCAGTCTGCTGCGCGCGACGTGTGCCGCATAATCACCAATGATATGGACCCTTCTGCGGTGATACCCGATATAGTGCAGTTCAGCTTTACGGACGGTACGGAACAGGTCTGCCGCTTCTGCACGATCTCGGACGGAAAACTGACCGGAGTGAAGCTGCTCGATACCGATACGCCGGGCGAAAAGCCCGAAGAGGTGCCGTACCTCACCCGTTCGAGCCTGTACCATTCCGAGGCGGATAAGTTCATAACGAGCATAGTTGTCGATGAAAGTGCGGGGATAGTTCCCGACATAAAGGACATGGTGAAGATACACACCGTCCGCTTTGACCCCGCCGAAAATACACTCACCGGAAGATATGAACGCCTGACCGAGGACAATCTGCTTTATTTCGGGTATGCGTACTGGGGACTTGCCAACAATGCGGCGGTGCATTTCACCGAGACACCCTTCAGCACCGGCGATACCTTTATAGAAATGCCGGACGACAACTCTCCCGACGGTGCACTGTACTATTATCATGTCGATGACCCGCGGTTCTCCACTACCTCCGATCTGATGAAGTATCTGCGCACGATATTCACGGACGACATCGCAAACACGCTGTTCACAAAGGCACCGCAGAAGTACCGCGACATCAACGGCGAGCTGTGCACGCTCACGGGCACATCGGTGCACAACAGCACGCTGGGTATGCTTACGTTCACATCGTATGCGCGTTCGCAGGACGGCGACAGCGTGATATATTACGCGCGGCAGGAAAAATACGACGAGGACGGTGCGCTGACCGGGTATGTGAACGGCGGCGAGTTCCGTATAACGCGGCAGTCGGAGTGGGTGTATGACGAAGAGGACGACCGCTATTTCGAGCAGCACAGCTATATAGTTTCATCGTACAGATATCCGTATTCGTAAGCTGCGGACAGCGGATAGGATACTGTGACCGATATTAAAAGGAGCACTCCCATGAACGATAAAACATTAGCCGCCCTTTCAACACAGCTTAAATACAGTTCCTCCGCAAAGGACTGGAACTCTGCGCTCCCCGTGGGAAACGGACGGCTCGGTGCAATGGTTTTCGGCGACCCCGCCGATGAGCTTATACAGCTGAATGAAGAGTCGATATGGTCGGGCGGCTACCGCGATCGCAACAATCCGCTCGCACTTGAAAATCTCGCAGAGATGCGCCGACTCATCGATGAGGGCGATACCGCAGGCGCGGATGAGCTCTGCGGAAAGGCTTTCTTCGGCACGAATGAGGATATGCGCCATTATCAGCCGCTCGGCGACCTGCATATAAAAACGCATACAGACGGCTTGGGCTTGATAACCTTCTATCACCGCACTCTCGACCTCAATGATGCCGTGTGCTGTACAGGATTCTGCTTTGAGGACAGCAAGCTCAATGAAGTTATATTCGAGCGTGAGGTGTTCGCCTCGCGCCCCGATGATGTCATAGTTATATATTACCGCGCCGAAAAGCCGTTTTCGTTTGAGATCTCGATAGACGGGCGCGGCGGCGATTACGACCGCGACGAAGCCTATGATGATGATACGCTGATATTCACCGCAGGCAGCGGCATACCTTTCACGGCGGCGGTAACGGCGGTAAGTGACAGCGGCACCGTCCGTACCGAAGCGAACCGCATATCGGTAAAGAACTGCGAGTCGGCATATATAATAGTATCCTGCGTGACCGCTTTCCGCTCCGGCGATCATTTCTATGAAGCGATATCAAAGGCAAAGCGCGCAGCACGTATCCGCGATAAGCTGAAAGCGCGCCACTGCGCTGACTACAAAGCACTGTTCGGGCGCAGCAGCATCTCACTGAACAACAACAGCCGCGATGCAGTCTCATACGGGGCAGTGGAATACACCGATGTGCGCCTTGAAAAATTCCGCAAAGGCGGACAGGACAACAAACTTATCGAGCTCTACTATAACTATTCAAAGTACCTTATGATAGCCGGCTCGCGCCCCGGAACGCTGCCGCTGAATCTGCAGGGGATATGGAACAAGGATATGGATCCTGCCTGGGGCAGCAAGTTCACCGTGAACATCAATACCGAGATGAATTACTGGGCGGCGGAGGCGCAGAACCTCTCCGAATGTACACTGCCGCTGTTCGACCATATCGAACGCATGAGGGAGCACGGGCGCACAACGGCGCGTAAGATGTACGGCTGCCGCGGAGCTGTCTGCCACCACAACACCGATATCTGGGGAGATACCGCTCCTCAGGACAGGTGGTACCCCGGTACTCTATGGCAGACCGGGCTCGCATGGCTGTGCATACATATCTGGGAGCATTACCGTTTCACGCAGGACAGGGAATTTCTCGCGGAGAAATTCGACACGATGAAGGAAGCAGCGGAGTTTTTCCTCGATTTCCTCATTGAAGACGGCGAGGGGCGGCTCGTGACCTCGCCCTCGGTATCGCCCGAGAACACCTACATCACGAAGGGCGGCGCACAGGGGACCATCTGCAAGGCGCCCTCTATGGACAGCCAGATACTTTACACACTGTTCCATGCGATACTTTCGGCGGCGGATATACTTGATATACATGACGGCTTTACAGATGAGCTGCGTTCCGCGGCGGAACGCCTGCCCGTGCCGCAGATCGGGAAATACGGTCAGATAATGGAATGGGCGGAGGACTATGACGAAGCAGAGCCGGGTCACCGTCATATATCGCAGCTTTTCGCGCTGTGCCCGGGTGAGATGATAACTCCGTGGGGAACGCCCGGGCTTGCAGAAGCGGCGGCGGCTACCATAGAACGGCGCCTCGCGAACGGCGGCGGACATACCGGCTGGTCGCGGGCGTGGCTGATAAATATGCAGGCGCGTCTCGGTAACGGCGAAAAAGTCTCGGAGAATATCCGCGCACTGCTTGCGAATTCCACCTCGGACAGCCTGCTCGATATGCACCCGCCGTTCCAGATAGACGGCAACTTCGGGGGCGGAGCGGGTATCGGCGAAGCGCTGCTGCAAAGTCACGGCGGCGTGATAAGACTGCTGCCGGCGTGTCCGCCCGAATGGGAGAGCGGTTCGGCAAGGCATCTGCGCGCACGCGGCGGATTTGACGTTTCCTTTGACTGGGAGAACGGAAAGGTCACGAATGTTGATATAATTTCGCTGAACGGAGAAGCGCTCCCGCATATCTTCACTCCGGACGGGGAATTTTATAATACGGCGAAGCCGTGATGAAGTTTTCGGCTTGTGCAGATCTTTACGATCGAATTGCAGACGCTCTAAATAAATCACCAAATCAATGCGCGGACTGCCTGTAAAAATGTGCAAACTGCTGAAATTGAGGGAAATCACATAAATATACTTGATTTTTTTGAAAAAGTTGCTAAAATATAATTAGCACTCAAAAAGAAAGAGTGCTAACAATTAAACGCATAAACTGCTAATCGTGGAGCAGCGCTCCACATTCGCAAATATAGGAAGGAGTAATTTTTATGACTATCAGACCCCTCGCAGACAGAGTAGTTATTAAGATGGTTGAGGCGGAGGAAACTACCAAGAGCGGTATCATTCTCACAGGCAACGCCAAGGAAAAGCCTCAGGTAGCAGAAATAATCGAGGTAGGCCCCGGCGGTATGGTCGATGGCAAAGAAGTCGCTATGACCGTAAAGAAGGGACAGAAGGTCCTTACATCAAAATACAGCGGCACCGAAGTCAAGATAGACGGCGAAGAATATACCATCGTTCGTCAGTCCGATATTCTCGCAGTCGTTGAATAAGATTTTCCGGTAAATTATTTTTTGGAGGTTGTGTTATTATGGCTAAGGATATAATCTACGGCGAAGAAGCAAGAAAGTCCCTTCAGGCAGGTATTGACAAGCTCGCCGATACTGTCAAGATAACTCTCGGACCCAAGGGCAGAAATGTTGTGCTCGACAAGAAGTTCGGCG
>CAMVPV010000098.1 GCA_947169455.1 uncultured Clostridia bacterium
GATGAAAGCCGTCCGCTCGATAGAGCTCGGACTGGACAGCATGGATCTGAAAAAGCTGGAGGGGCTCTCCGATGAGGAGATACGCTCAAAGCTGCACGATGTCGATGATGAGCGCTCGTTCGTGGTGTTTGAAGCACTGAAGCGCGGCGTGACACCCGAGGAGATACACGGTATCACGATGATAGACAACTGGTTCCTTTATAAGCTGAAGAACCTCGCCGATCTCGAAAGGGCTCTCGCGGAGGAGGAGCTCACCGAGGAACTCTACGACACCGCAAAGCGGTACGGTTTCCTTGACAGCACCATTGAACGCCTGAGCGGAAAGAAATGCCCGAAGAGGACACGCGCCGTGTTCAAGATGGTCGATACCTGTGCGGGCGAATTCAAGGCGGAAACACCGTACTTCTATTCGACGTTCGACGATGAGAACGAAGCGGCGGAATTCATTGAGCATCACGATACCGGCAAGAAGAAGGTGATAGTGTTCGGCTCGGGACCGATACGCATCGGTCAGGGCATCGAATTCGACTACTGCTCGGTGCACTGCGTATGGACACTAAAGGAAATGGGCTGCGAGGCTGTTATCTGCAACAACAACCCCGAAACGGTATCCACCGATTTCGATACCGGCGACCGCCTGTACTTCGACCCGCTGACCAGGGAGGACGTTGAAGCTATCATCGAAACGGAGAAGCCCTACGGAGTTGTAGTTCAGTTCGGCGGACAGACAGCTATCAAGCTGACGAAGCACCTTTCGGATATGGGCGTCAACATTCTCGGAACGTCAGCGGACAGCATAGATGCCGCCGAGGACAGGGAGCGCTTTGATGAGCTTCTCAATCAGTGCGGAATACCGCGTCCGGCGGGGCATACCGTAATGAACACCGAGGAAGCGCTGAAAGCGGCGGCAGACCTCGGATATCCCGTGCTGATGCGCCCGTCCTACGTGCTGGGCGGTCAGAACATGATAATCGCACATTCCGATGCTGATATCCGTGAATATATGGAGATCATCATGCGCGGAGGCATCGAGGATCCCGTGCTGATAGACAAGTACATGATGGGCAAGGAGGTCGAGGTCGATGCGATCTGCGACGGCACGGACTTCCTCATCCCGGGAATAATGGAGCACATCGAGCGTGCGGGCATCCACTCGGGCGATTCTATCTCGGTATATCCCGCACTCACGCTGACAAAACGCATACGGGAAACCATCATCGAATATACGCGCAGGCTCGCGATGTCGCTGAACGTTATCGGTCTGGTGAATATACAGTACGTCGTATATAACAATGAAGTCTATGTTATCGAGGTAAATCCGCGCTCATCGAGAACGGTGCCGTACATTTCCAAGGTGACCGGCATACCTATGGTGGATATCGCCACAAAGATAATGCTCGGTCATTCGCTGAAGGAGCAGGGCTACGAGAGCGGTCTTTACAAAGAAGCGGATTTCATTGCGGTAAAGGTACCGGTGTTCAGCTTTGAGAAGCTGCATGACGTTGATACTGCACTCGGACCCGAGATGAAATCTACGGGCGAATGTCTCGGCATAGCGCGCACCTTCGAGGATGCGCTGTTCAAGGGACTTATCGCCGCGGGCTACAATATGAAGAAGAGCGGCGGCGTACTGTTCACTGTGCGCGACACCGACAAGCAGGAGATAATATATGTTGCGGAGAAGTTCGAGCGTCTCGGGTTCGATATCTATGCCACGAGCGGAACGGCGTCGGTGCTCAACCGCAATATGGTCGCCGCGAATATCGTGCGCAGGGTATCCGAGGACAAGCCGAACGTTATGACGCTGCTTGACGACGGCAGGATAGATTACGTCATATCCACATCGGCAAAGGGCAGGATACCGCAGTACGACAGCGTAAAGATACGCCGCAAGACAGTTGAGCGTTCGATCTGCTGCCTTACCGCGATAGATACCGCGAATGCTGTCGCGGATATACTTGCGATGGGCAAGAAGATAGAAGATATGGAAATGGTGGATATCACGAAGATATGACGGGGGAGGTGTAAAGCAGATGCCTGTACAGAACAGCGGGAATGAAAATGAAGAACGCGCTTTGAAGACCGCCGACGAATACAAATATGTCCCGGATGACAAGCTGATGAATTCGAGCTATATACGCGATACGAATTTCAGGGAAAACCGCCGCCGCATGGACATCGTGGAAAAGTACCTGAATATGACAAAATATTTCGGTTTTGTCTCTGCACTGGTGATAGGAGCGATAAGCGCCGGACTGTTTTCCTTTTTCCTTTTCAGATTTTTCGGGCTCGCAATAGAAAATGCGGCTATCAATACCGTGAAGGCAGAATCCGAGCAGATCCATGTGGTATTTGATTTCAGCGGCTGGCTGTATTCGCTGATCACAATGATAGTGATAGGCGTATGCTCCATGCTTGTGGGAGAATATCACAAAAAGGGCGCGAACATTATACTGTACATTGCGCACTTAGCTTATGCACTGCTCGGACTGCTCACCCTGCTCGGAGTTTCCGATGATATGCCGAGGATACTGGGCATATCGATCCTGGCGTATGCGATATTCGGGTATCTGAATACCGACCGTTCACAGCGTGCGCTGAAAGATCTCGATCATCTTAAAACGCAGGAGGGCTATCCCGATTTCAACCTTGCCATGTACTATATGCATCAGTCGAGGTATGTGAAAATGCGCGAGGAATGGGAGAACCGCGATAAGAAGTACGATTTCTACGGTGAAAAGGAACGTCCCGTTGCGGGCGAGATAACGCAGTATGCCGACGGCGGCATGGAAGGTCTTTCGGTGGGAGAGGCTGACCGTGATGAGTGGTTCAAGAAGAGTGCGGCTTATGTTCCGGAGGAGAAGCCGCAGGACGATACTGCCGGCGAGGAAAAGGAAAGCAATGAGATCAGCACGGATGAGCTCGGCTTTTCCGATGAGGATTACAAACTGAAGGAAGACAGAAGATACAGACCGCTGTAAATCATTAAGGAGCGATTTTATGGAAAAAAAGTACCTGTGCGGACAGTTCCCGATAATATCCAAAAAGAACCCCGCAAAGGATATCTACGACATGGAGATATACTGCCCCGAAGCAGCCGCAATTGCAAAGTGCGGGCAGTTCCTCAATATAAAGGCGGAGGGCTTCATGCTGCGCCGTCCTATCTCTCTGTGCGGGGCTGACAAGGAAAAAGGCACCCTGCGGATAGTGTTCCAGGTGCGCGGCGACGGCACGAAAAAACTCGCTGAACTGAACGAGGGCAGCATCGCGGATATCATAGCTCCGCTCGGCGGCAGCGGATTTGACCTCATCGACAGCGGAAAGCGCGCGGTGATAGTCGGCGGCGGGATAGGGACTCCGCCGCTCCTGCCGATAGCACAGCATTTCGGTAAGAACTGCACCGTAATAAACGGTTTCCGCACGGCTGCCGCGGTCATACTTGAAGAGGATAACAGAAAAAGCGGCGCGGAAACGATAATATGCACCGATGACGGCACCTACGGCAGAAAGGGTTTCGTTACAGACGCGCTTGCAGAGGTCATCGCAAAGGAAAAGCCGGATATCATATATTCCTGCGGCCCCATGCCGATGCTGAAAAGGATAGCTGATACCGCACATAAAAATGATATACGCTGTCAGGTGTCGCTGGAGGAGCGCATGGGCTGCGGTATCGGCGCGTGTCTGGTATGCGCCTGCCGCATAAAGAGGAACGGCAGTGAGGAATATCTCCACGTCTGCAAGGACGGACCTGTATTCGACAGCAGGGAGGTGCTTTTTGAATGAGCAGGCTTGCGATCAATTTTGCCGGAGTTGAACTGAAAAACCCGGTGATACCCGCATCGGGGGTATTCGGCTACGGCAGGGAATATGAGAGTTTCTACCCGCTTTCAAGGCTGGGCGGCATTTCGGTGAAGGGCACCACCGAGCAGAAGCGCACGGGAAATCTTCCGCCGAGGATAGCGGAAACGCCTTCGGGAATGCTGAACAGCGTCGGATTGCAAAATCCCGGCATAGATCATTTTATCGCGGAGGAACTCCCGTATCTCAGGACAAAGGGAACGGTAATCATTGCGAATATGGCGGGCAGGGACCGCGAGGGCTACCGCGAGGTAGCAGAAAAGCTCGACAAGACCGATGTCGATATCATTGAGGTGAACATATCCTGCCCGAACGTAAAGGCGGGCGGAGCGGCATTCGGAGTATCATGCAGCGGCGCGGCGGAGATCACAAGGACGGTGCGCGCGGCAACGTCGAAGCCGATAATGATAAAGCTGTCTCCGAACGTCACGGATATCGCAGAGATAGCGCGTGCGGTAGAAGCGGAGGGCGCGGACGCCGTATCGCTGATAAATACGCTGCTCGGCATGAGGATAGATATCAACACGCGCCGCCCGGTGCTTCACAACAATGTCGGCGGACTTTCCGGACCTGCAGTTTTCCCGATAGCCGTGAGAATGGTATGGCAGGTGGCGAACGCCGTGAAGATACCCGTCTGCGGGATGGGAGGCATCTCCCGCTGGGAGGACGCCGTTGAGATGATGATGGCGGGAGCGTCCGCTGTGCAGGTGGGAGCGGCTGTGTTTGCCGATCCTCTCGCGCCTGTGAAGATCATCGACGGATTGGAGAATTACTGCGAGCGGAACAATATCGGTAACATAAGCGAGATCATCGGAAGCGTAAAGCCGTGGTGAGCGCATCCGGGCTGCTGTCCATCCCGTGCTGTTACCGGATAGTTGATTTTCCGGAATGAATGCGCTCGTTATCTGACCGCATAAAGGAGAAAGATCTTCGGATATTATGAAAGAAACTTATGTATATTTAGTTCGCCACGGCGAGGCACAGGGGAACGTCGAGGAATTCTTCCAGGGAAAGACCGACTGCGAGATAAGCGCCAAGGGAAAGCTGCAGCTCGATGCCCTTGCGGAGCGGTTCAGGGATATTTCCTTCGATGCGCTGTATTCAAGCCCGCTGAAACGCGCCTATGAAACGGCAGAAGCGGTCAACCGGTATCACGGGTCGGAGATAATCACGCGGGAGGGGCTGACCGAGATAAACGCAGGAGTTTTCGAGGGCGTGAAGTGGTCGGAGCTGCCCGTGCGCTATCCGCATGAGTATGATCTGTGGGTGAACGACCTCGGGCATTTTGCCGCAGAGGGCAGCGAAACGATGAACGAGGTATATGAACGCATGAAGAAATGCGTCACGGATATAGTTCTGGAGAACGAGGGGAAAACTGTCGTGATAGCATCGCACGGGTGCGCGCTGAGAAATTACCTCACCTTTGCGGAATGGGGCACGATAGATGAAATAGGAAGGGCAGGCTGGCTGGATAATACGGCTGTATCGCTGCTGAGATACACCGACCCCGAAAATCCGGAGATAATATTCAAAAACGACACATCGCACCTGCCGCCGGAACTCTCAACGCTGAGGACGTCAAAATGGTGCAGATATGAGGAGGACAGCGGAAAATGAGGATAATGTCGGTCGATTTCGGGGACAGCCGCACGGGGATAGCGGTGTGTGACCGAAGTGAAATGCTCGCGTCTCCGCTGACGGTGATACACGAGAAGGACTTTGAGCGGTGCATTGAAAAGACGGCGGAACTCGCTGCGCAGGAGAAAGCGGAGGAGATAGTCGTCGGGTATCCGAAGAACATGAACAACACGGTAGGGGAGCGCGCCGAGAAATGTGCGCTGTTTGCGGAGAAGCTCGCGGAGAGATCGGGGCTGTCCGTAAAGCTGTGGGATGAGCGTCAGACGACGGTATCGGCGCACCGGTACCTGAACGAGACAAATGTGCGCGGAAAAAAGCGCAAGGAAACAGTCGATGCAGTAGCGGCGGTGCTGATACTTGAAAGCTACCTCGGATTCAGGAAAAACAACAAGTGATCAGGCAGGATGCGGGTGTTCCGTGTCCTGTTTTTTGTATGGTTCCCTGTGTTCGGGAAAAGCAACAAAAATCTGCACCGATGATAATATTTTTTGTATATGTCCCGACCGAGTATTTCAAATATTTATGATTACTTGACATATTTTTCCGACGATATTATAATTTTCTTAAT
>CAMVPV010000099.1 GCA_947169455.1 uncultured Clostridia bacterium
TGATTTTATACGCTGATATGTATAAATCTATGATCAGGAAAGGATGAACAGTTTATGGAACCTCTTCTTGAAATAACTTCCATACCCATAGACATTGAAGTCAATATCAAGCGTGCGTCTCTCGAAGTAGATAACAGCGAGGTGCCCAAGGTACACGTTTCCAGAGACCGCGGAGAATTTCAGATAACCGCCGAGCCCGTGAAGATCAATATCGACAACTCAAAGATGTACAGCAGCATCGGGCTGAAAAAGGCGCCCGAGCTTTCAAAGGAGCACGCTGATGAGGGCATAAGACTCGCTTATCAGGGCGTTGCAAGAGTGGTCGATGAAGCTGACCTCATCGCCAATAAAAAGGCTACACCCGGTACCCTTGCCGCAGAACGCGCCGCGAGGACCATCGAGGCAGTCACAGGCTTTCTCCCCGAGGAAGGCCCCGATATCACATGGAGCGACGGAAAGCTCAATATAAACTATACCGCCGACAAACTGAAAATGGACTGGGACGCAAACCAGCCTCCCAAGTTCAAGTTCACACCGGGCAGCGTTGAGTTCATAATCAACCAGCTCCCCAAGGTGGAGATAGAATATCTCGGCGAACCTATATACTTCCCCGCAAGCGCCAACCCCAACTATGAGGGAGAATAATTTATAAAGGCGGCTGATAATAATGGGCGATCTTATCAAGGTCAAGACAAGGGATTTCGATGTTATAGAGATACCCGACAACGAAGTGATAACATTTGCAAAAGGCATTTTTGCCTTTGATGACTTTTACAGATATGTTCTGCTCGCGCCGCTCGGCGAGAACAAGTTCCCGATGTGGCTCCAGTGCATCGACGATGAGGACGTATGCTTCATTATATTCGATCCCCTGGAGTGCTGCTCCGATTACAGCGTCACCCTCTCGGAGGATGAAAAGACCCTCCTTCAGGTGAAAACGGGTGAGGAAGACAAGGTGGAATATCTTGTTATCGCAGTTGTGCCGGACGGTGTATATGAAGATACGACCGTAAATCTCAAAGCGCCTATCGCCGTGAATACCGCGAACAATACCGCTATCCAGGTGATCGCTCCCGAGAATTACCCCCTGCGCTTCCCTCTGTTCAAGAAGGAGGCGGGCTGATATGCTGGTTATCTCCCGCAAGGCTGACGAAGGCATACTCATTGGCGACGGAATAAAGATAACTATCTCGGAGATCACTAAGGATAAGGTAAAGATAGGCATCATCGCCCCTCCGGACGTAAAGATAATCCGTGAGGAGCTTCACAATACGAAAGAGTTCAACATCAGCGCTGCAAGCATCAGGCTGTCTGCCGATCTTGTCAGCAGGATAGTTTCGGGTACGCCCGAAATAACCGAAAGGAGTGACAGCAATGGCTGATTCACCATCTGCATTGAGTATCCTGAACGGCGGCAACAACCGCATGGGCGGCCTTATGTCCGGTCTTGACACAGAATCCCTCGTTAAGGCTTCTGCCGCAAGGACAAAGATCGCACTGAATACCAAAAAGCAGAAATTACAGACCCTCCAGTGGAAACAGGAGGCTTACAGGGACGTCACCAAGAAACTCACAGATTTCAGGGATAAGTTCCTCAATATCGTAAGCAGCGATTCCATCAAGGCTAACGCCACGATGAACAAATATACCGCTACTTCCACAAATGACAAACTGCTCGTGTCTGCTGTCGGCGGCGCCGCACAGACCGATTATACCATCACCGAGACACAGGCTGCACAGGCGGCTGAGGTAAAGGGCGAAAATGTACTTTCCGGCGGCATCAAGCTCGACTTCTCACGCGCCTCCGCCGGTATCAATTCCGTAAATGTGACTATCGACGGCACTACCCGCGAGGTCACCTTCACAAAAGGCAGCAGTGCCGAGGAGACACAGGCAAACTTCCTCGAAAAACTCAACAAGACCGCTTCTACATTCAGCTCCGCACAGTTTGAGATGAAGAACGGTGAGCTCGTTGTAAAGAACCCCGAGGGCGACAATGTAAAGCACAGCTTCAAGGTGTCAAGTGAATCCAATACACTCGGCGCTGACAAGACCGGCTTCTCCAATCAGATAGATACCTCCGCCAAGCTGAAGGATATCAACTTCGCCAAGGAGCTCCAGAGCGACGGCGGCAAGTTTGAATTCAGCATCAACGGCAGCAAGTTCTCCTTCGATGAGAATACCACTGTCAAGGAAATGATGGAGACGATCAACAAGAGCGACGCAGGCGTTACTATGTCGTTCAGCTCGCTTTCGCAGAGCTTCTCCCTCAAGACCAACCTCACGGGAGCAGGTCAGACCATAGAGCTTTCCCAGAACAAGGGCAATCTGCTCAACTCGATGTTCGGTGTGAGCGAAGAATCGCTCAGTACATCCGCATATATGTCCAGGGCTTACGATGATTCCGCTATGTCCACGGCAGTTTCTGACAAGGCAGCGCTTTCCTTCAGGCTCGGCGATGAGACTATCACCGTTCATGAAGCCTCCGAAGGCGCAGGGATAAAGCTTGAGGATATCCTCAATATGAAGGATCAGTCCGGAAACAATATCTTCAGCAGGAATGATACGCTTGGCGTTTATACCCTTAAGGGCACGGGGATACTCACGGGTAACGACGATGATGCAACAGCCGTCCTCAACAGTATGTTCGACAGCGATGCAGTCAGGGGGATCGACAGCGAAATATACGCTGCCCGCGGAAAGAACGCAAGAATGACTGTCGATGGCGTGACCCTCGAAAGCGCCACTGGAAAATTCACCATTGACGGCACCACCTTCGATGTGTCCAAGATAAAGGATTTCAAGGCTGATGACGAAAACGGCGTTGACCCCATCACCGTTACCACCAAGCATGATACCTCCGCAGTAAAGGACGTTATCAAGAACTTCATAAATGAATACAACTCGCTCGTCAAGGAAATGGATGAGCTCATAAAGACCAAGCGTCCCAAGGACAACGGTTCGTACTATGATCCCCTTACCGAGGAACAGGAAGAGGAAATGGACGACAAGCAGATCGAAAAATGGAACGAAAAGGCAAAGACAGGTCTGCTGTATAACGACGCTACGCTCATCGGAGCTATGTCAAGCATTAAGAACGCTATGACATCCACCTTCAACGGTATGTCGCTGAACGATCTCGGCATCTCGATGAACAAGTACTCCAGCGGCTCTACCGCAAATGTGTATGAGATCGATGATACCAAGCTCGAAGCAGCTATCGAAAAGTACGGCGACGATATCGCAAAGTTCTTCACGGATCCCGATAAGGGACTTGCTCATAACCTTGAAAATGCTTTCGATAAGGCAGTATCTACCAAGAAGAACAGCGCCGGCTACTCTATTGGCTCACTTACACAGCTCGCAGGCGTTAAGGGAACTACATCTGATACCAAGAACCAGATGTACAATCAGATGAACTCCGTTCAGAAGATGATCGACAGCCTTACCAAGAAGTACGAAAAGGAACAGGATCGCTACTGGAAACGCTTCACCTCTCTCGAAACGTATCTCTCCAAGATGCAGGCACAGTCCTCCGCTGTATTCGGCGGCGGCGCACAGTACTGATATCTGAATTGATCCGCTGCCGTTCAGCTATGGACGGCAGTATAAGAAATCTTCCGTGACTGCAGCGGATATTCCGACGCAGTACGGACAGGAAAGGATATGTCATATATATGCAGAATCCATATCAGAAATATATGCAGAAGGCAGCTGAAACAATGACGCCCGCTGAGCGTGCAGCCGCAGTATATGACAAGTGTGTCACAGAGCTCAATAAGGCGATCTATTATATCGACAACAAGGATATCCCGAACGCTCATAACTCTATCGTAAAGGTGCAGAACATCGTTGAGTACCTCGATGCTCACCTTGTTGCCAAATATGAGATCTCCGAGAACTTCGCCGAGCTTTATCAGTTCCTCAGAAAAAAACTCATCATGGCGAATGTGCGCAAGGATACAGAGCTTATCCGCGATGTTATCCCCTATTTCCAGAATCTGAAGGATTCCTTCACGGAGATCAGCAGACAGCATAATATGTGACCCGCGCTCCTCTCCTGCAAACGCAGTTGATGATCGGGTCTTACGGAAAGGATAGTTCCCTATGGATGAAAAACTCCTTCGCCTTGCTGATGCAAAGATCGAACAGCTGCGGCATTATAATGAAATAACATCTCAGATGATCTATGAAGATGTTGACGGCGTCGGCGAACTTATCGACCGCAGACAGGAGATAATTACCGCTATGGACGGCATCTCCGTCGATATGCGCAGATATGTCAACGAACAGTCGATCGAACGCCGCGACTCCATTAATAAGGTGCTTCAGTCGGAAGAGATCACCGATCTCACCGATGACCTTATCGCTTTGCAGAATAAGATCAGGGAAATGCAGTCCCTTCGCGATGAGATCAAAAAAAGCGACCGCATTGCTGTCGATCGTATCAAAAATCTCCGCGATGAGGCTTACGCTGAATTGATCCGCTCCGCAAAGAATAAACGCAATATCGAATACCTCTCCCCTAATACCCAGGGGAAATTGTCCAACGGAGGCAAACTCAATACCTCCAATTGATCTCGCTTTTTTCCTGCCCCTGCCTTGTTTTTTCGACAGGGGCAGATTATCCTGTCCGTAGCTCAATCGGATAGAGCGTCAGACTCCGACTCTGAAGGCTGTGGGTTCGATTCCCGTCGGGCAGACCATTGATTTTTCCCGTAGCTGCGCCGTTTGCTGTGATCTGCGAACGGCGCGGCTTTTTGTATTTTACGTTTATCTTACGATTATCTGACGGTTTTCTTACTTTCGTGTTTTGTGCTTATCCTGCGGCAGGAGTGTCGGCAGTATCGGCATCTGCTGTTTCCGATCTGTCAGCGGAGAGCAGACCGGTCATCTGCTGAGCCATTTCCTGTTTTGAGCGGTAGTTCAGATGCGAATAGATATCTCCGGTGGTATCTATCTTGCTGTGACCGAGCCATTCCTGCAAATGTTTGAGGTCTCCGCCGTGGTTTATGTAAACAGTAGCAAAAGAATGGCGGAGATCATGAAATCTCACATCGGGCAGCCCCGCTTTGCTGATGATGCGCTTGAAAGCGTGTGTAACGTAGTCGGGGCGGATAGGTCTTCCGTCGGTGTGGGTACAGACATAATCGCTGTGCGTGTAGCAGTCTCCGAACACTTCTGCATTGTTCGCCTGCTTCGATTTGATGCTGCGGAAAAAAGCTATCTCCTGTTCCGTGAGAGGGAGAGAACGGTTGCTCGAACGGTTCTTTGTCTCATCAGAATATAAGACCTGACCCGCATTCGGAACAGCGGTTCCTTCGATAGTGATATATCCGTCTTCAAGATGCACCGACGACCAGCGCAGACCGAGTATCTCGCTGCGGCGCATACCGTAATTGACCGCTATATGGACAACATCTTCCAGTTCGGTGCCTTTCGACGCATCGAGCAGTTTATTGAGCTGCTCGATGCTGTAACACGAGGCGATGAATTTCTGCTTCTTCGGGAGCGTTGCCTTCGCTGCGGGGTTCTTAGGGATAAGTTCTGTATCTACGGCATACTGGAGCGCCTTCCGGATGTTCGCATGATGCTTTCTCACGGTCGAGGCGGAGAGGTCGCATTCTTCGAGCAGGTATGAGTAATACAGGTCGATATCCGAGGTCTTCATCTTTTCGAGGGAGACCGGGTGCTTCGTGAAGTACGGTATTATGTACTTCTCGGCTGTCCAGACGTATGTAGTGTAGGTGTTCTCCTTGACCTGCATCTTCTCGATCCTCAGCCATTCGCGGTAGAAGTCCGCGAAGCTCTTTCCGTCGCCGAGGATCGCAGTCCCGCGGTGCTCGGAGAGGTAATCGTCGAGCATACGCTGCGCGTTGCGCTTGTTGTTCTTTTCGGGGAGATCGGTCGATACCCACTGATTTGGCAGCCTTTCGTGCGTTTCTGAGTTGTAGCGGTAGATGACGAGATACCATTTGCCGTTGCGGCGGTCGTGAGTTCCGCCCGTGATCTTTATCCTCAAACAGCGGCAC
>CAMVPV010000100.1 GCA_947169455.1 uncultured Clostridia bacterium
TTTCCCGATAAATCAATAACCAATACACTCCGGAAATGATGCATAAGCGGCACTGTATGGGAAAAATGTCGCTTATCCGACAGATATATCTGAAATTGATGTCATACGATAAGAAACTGACGCAGGTGTTACAGAACAAACGCGGTCGTTATCGATCAGCTGTCATTCTGCGCGGGATCGGACAGCGGGTCGCGCGCCCGCTTGACATTGTATGATAAAAATGATAGAATAGGTGTATCATATTCATATCAGTATAAGACACTGAACAGAAGAACGGAAAACAGAGAATGAAACAAATTACCGTAATAATGGCGGCGGTCATTGCCGTAATGCTCATGCTTACTGCCTGCGGCAAGGAGGACAGCGGACTCGGAGGGACGTTTTACACCGTGATAACCGAGAACCCGAAGAACCTTGACCCGCAGACCACGCAGGACGCCGCATCAAAAAGCGTTATCGAGAATATATTTGAGGGGCTTGTCACCGTTGACGGGGACGGTGTTCCGAAGTGCGCCGCCGCCGAGAGCTATTCGCTTTCCGCTGACGGGCTGACCTATACGTTCCGGCTGCGCGAGGGCTTGCAGTGGAGCAGCGTGAACGGCTTCTCCGCAGAGCTCACCGCGGACGATTTCGTGTATGCTTTCCGCCGCATTTTCGACCCCGATATGCTTTCCCCCTATGCAGAGGAATTCTCCGTGATAAAGAATTCATACCGCGTATATAGCGGAACGATGTCGCCTGCCGATCTCGGCGTGCGCGCTGCAGATGAACGAACGGTCGTGTTTGAGCTCGAACGTCCCGAGAACGAATTCCTTTATATGCTTGCCGAGACACCCGCCAAGCCCTGCAATGAGGAATTTTTCCTCTCCACCGAGGGACGCTACGGTCTTGCGGCGCGGTTCTGCGCGGGAAACGGCGCTTTCACGCTGACAGAATGGAACTACGATCCCTACTGGACGGAGAACTATCTTACACTGCGGAAAAATCCCGCGAACAGCTTTGAAGGGCACATCACCTGCCCCGCCGCCGTGAATTACGTGATAGCCGATTCGGTACAGGAGTACGAGCGCGATTCGGGAAATACCTCCGACTGTGAGCTTTACACCGCCGCTTCTGTACCGGTGCTGCGCAAAAAGAAAGCCGAGGAGTACAGATGCTCCTCGGTGGGGCTGACGTTCAATCCCGACAGCGCGCGCTTTGCGGATGACAATATGCGGTTCGCGCTTGCGGCGGCGACCTCTCCCGAGATATTCGAGGGGGAGACCTCCGAGGGAGTGCACCCGTCGTCGCGTATATTTCCGCCTGCGCTGTGCGTGCTCGGAAGAAGCGTCACGGGTGATGAGCTTTACGGAAAGAATGCCTTTCCGCCCGAAAAAGCCGCGGAATGGGCAGACCGCCGCGAGGAATACAGCGAGATAAGCGGCAGCAGGCTGATGAGCATACTCGTCCCCGATACCTTTGCGGACGCGCCGCTGATGTATATGCTTACCGACCGCTGGAGCGAGATGACCGGCATAGAATGCGGAGTAGAGGCGGTATCTGCGGCGGATTACAGAAAAAGGATATCTTCGGGCGATTATGACATCGCGCTGACGGTGATATCCTGCACGCGGAATTCCCCGTCGGCATTTATCGACTGCTTCGAGCCGTATATATTCAACAGGGCGATGCTGCTGGAGGCAAAGGCGAACGCCGCTGCGGCGTCCGGCTCGCAGGAGGTGCTCACGGCGCTGGAGTACTGCGGATATGCGGAGGACTCGCTGATATCGGGGGCGTACTATATACCGCTGTTCTGTCAGAGCAGCTTTCTCGTGACGGGGGAGAACACCGCCGACATAAGATGCGACCCGTTCTCGGGCGCGATAATATTCAGGGATGCGAAAAAATTCAGTCAATAAGTGAGGTATTGTTATGCAGAGGATAGCCGCGTTTGAAAAAGTAAGCTCCGCCGGATTCGTGAAAGCGGCGCAGTCGAACAAGCTGTTTGAAAATTGTGATCCCGTTCGGATCTATGATGATATCATCCTTCCGAAAAGGGCTACCGCAGGCTCGGCGGGGTATGATCTCTTTGCGCCGTGCGATATGGAGATAGCCGCCGGAGAGACTGTGCTCATACCGACGGGCATACGTGCGCGCATAGATAACGGCTGGGTGCTGATGATATTCCCGCGCAGCGGTCTGGGATTCAAGTACAGGGTGCGTCTGAACAATACCGTGGGTATAATCGATAGTGACTATTACGGTGCGGATAACGAGGGGCACATCATGGTAAAGCTGACCAATGAGGGGGACAAGACCGTTTCCGTTGCAAAGGGCAGCGGATTTGCACAGGGCGTGTTCCTGCCGTTCGGGATAACCGAGGACGACAGCGCAGACGCCGTCCGCACAGGCGGATTTGGCAGCACCGGCTGATCATTCCTGCTTGTTATCGAGCAGATCCTTCAGTGTGATGCCGTCAAGGTAATTGTTTATCACCTGTTTCAGTCCCTTCCACATGGGGAGGGTCAGACAGGTATCTGCGAGAGGACAGCGGTTCGGTTCACATTCGAGGCACTCAACGGGTGCAAGGTCGCCTTCGAGTGCGCGGAGTATTCTGCCGACGGGATATTCCTCGGGCGGTTCCAAGAGCTTGTAGCCGCCGAATTTTCCGCGCAGGCTTATCACCAGCCCCGATTTTGCAAGAATGCCGACGATCATTTCGAGATATTTTACCGAGATATGCTGGCGTTCCGAGATCTCACGCAGGGATACGAAATTTTCCTTGTTCTTGTTATATTGCTCGGAAAGCTCTATCATTACTCTCAATCCGTAGCGTCCTTTTGTTGATATTTTCATACGTGTCACTTTCCTTTCGACGGTAATTTGCGTTAATACAATTATAATATAATTGTATAAAAAAGTCAAGATTTTTTTGCTGCCGTGCAGAAATAATTGCTCCGGCGATCATGATGTCCGGGAGAGTTGTCTGCACAGGCGGCAGTACAGAAAAGCCGACCCTTCTTATCATTGGGGTCATATTATGTAACAGGAGCGTGTTTATTATGAACAGAGCATTTTTACCCGCAGATATCCTTCTGCCCGCTTTCCCCGCATATGCCTCCGCCGACTGGCAGAGGTGGGCTGTGATAGCCTGTGATCAGTTCACATCGCAGCCCGAATACTGGGAAAAAGCTGCAGATATCGCAGGCGGCTCGCCGTCCGCGCTGAACCTCATACTCCCGGAGGCTTATCTTGAAGATGATGCGGACGGACGCATAGCAAGGATACAGGACAGCATGAGGAGGTACCTTGCAGACGGCATATTCCGCGAGTACAAGGATTCCTTCGTATATACCGAGCGCATGACCTCGGACGGACTACGCTGCGGCATCGTGGGGATGATCGATCTTGAAGAGTACGACTATACGCCCGAAAGCACAGCGGCTGTCCGCGCCACCGAGGAGACAGTGGCGTCCCGCATACCGCCCCGCGTCAGGATACGCCGCGGCGCACCGCTCGAACTGCCGCACATCATGATACTGATAAACGACCCCGGAAAGACCGTGACCGAGCCGCTCGCTGCGAAAAAGGCAGGCATGAAGAAGCTGTACGATACCGAGCTCATGCTCGGCGGCGGAAGGATAGAGGGCTATCTTGCGGAGGGGGATATAAAGGAGGACATCCTTTCGGCGCTGGATAAGCTCGCGGAAAAGAGCGCTTTTGTATATGCGATGGGCGACGGCAACCATTCGCTCGCCACGGCGAAGGCGTATTACGAGGAGCTCAAAAAGAACAGCCCCGGCGAGGATCTTTCGGGACACCCCGCAAGGTATGCGCTCGCGGAGATAGTCAACCTGCACAGCGATGCCATCCGCTTCGAGGGCATACACAGGATAGTTACCGGCATCGACACCGAGAAATTCCTTGAAGATATGACCGATGCGCTCGGTCTTTCCGCAACGGCTGAGGACTGCGGAACGATAGATATCATACTCGGCACGGGCGAGGCGGAGTATGCGGTGAAGAGACCCTCATCGCCGCTCGAAGTCGGCAGCGTGCAGATGTTCATCGACGGATATCTGAAGGAGAACGGCGGCAGCGTGGATTATATCCACGGCGCGGACACGGTGCGCGAGCTCGTGAAGAAGAACGAGGGCAGCGTGGGCATACTGCTGCCGGATATGAAGAAGGAGGAGCTTTTCCCGGCTGTGGAAAAGGGCGGCTCTCTCCCGAGAAAGACTTTCTCCATGGGTCACGCCGAGGACAAGAGATACTATATAGAAGCAAGGAAGATATGACCGCTCCGCTGAGATCACGCGGCACGGCGAACATCGAGCCTCCCCTCCGGGGGAGGCTGTTTGCCTGTGTTGGTCAAAATAAACATAAAATCGCCTGCGGCGGCTTGAAAATTCTACCGTGAAAGAACCAAAATCTCGGAAAAACTATTGAAATATGCGATATTATGTGATAAAATATATCTTGCGTGACTGCATAAGATGTGCGTTGATGCGGGAGGTTGCCGGAGTTTCCGGGTAATTTCCGCGGAGTATGTCCGATTTCAAACCGGGCGGCTTCATGTGTCACCGCGCACTTCACCGTGTGACCGTTATTACCGATACTTTCCGAACCGGCGGGATATCCCGGAAGGCGGGTTCTTCAAAAAGGACAGAGTACGGGAGATCATTTCCCGAAAAAAATACGGGGAATATGAAACACACGGAGGCGTGTATGTCGGGGAACATGAAAATCGTCCCCCAAATATTATAAGGAGGCGAATCAAATGGCAGTCAATGAAAAGCTCAGGATAAGGATCAAGGGCTATGACCATGCGGTAGTCGATGCGGCAGCCGTAAAGATCGTGGAGGCGGCTAAGCGCAGCGGCGCAAAGGTGTCCGGTCCCATACCTCTCCCCACGGACAAGGAGATAGTTACCATTCTCCGTGCGGTGCATAAGTATAAGGACAGCCGCGAGCAGTTCGAGATGAGAACTCACAAGAGACTCATTGATGTGATCAGACCCACACAGAAGACCACAGAGGCACTTCAGGGTCTTGAGCTTCCTGCGGGCGTAGATATCGTAATGGAACTGAAGTGATCCGCTTCACTTCCACCGAGATGGCAGTCACATACATCTCGGCAAGATAGTATGCTTGTAGGGTCATGTCGGGCACGCCCCGACCAATAACCGGCAAGGAGGAATAAAAATGACAAAGGCGATCATCGGAAAAAAGATCGGTATGACACAGATCTTCGATGAAACGGGGAAGATGATCCCCGTAACTGTTGTTGAGGCAGGCCCCTGCGTTGCTGTTCAGAAGAAGACCGTTGAGAATGACGGCTACAGCGCAGTACAGCTCGGCTTCGGCGACATCAGGGAGAAGCTCGTCAACAAACCTATGGCGGGTCACTTCAAGAAGGCGGACGTAGCTGCCAAGAGGACTCTCAGGGAGTTCAGGCTCGAAAATGCCGAGTCCGTCAATGTAGGCGATATCCTTAAGGCTGATACATTTGAAGTAGGCGACATCGTTGATGTATGCGGCACTTCAAAGGGTAAGGGCTATCAGGGTACCATCAAGAAGAACAACCAGCACAGATTAAAGGAAACTCACGGAAGCGGTCCTGTCGGCAGACACGCCGGCTCTATGGGCGCGTGCTCGTCTCCTTCCCGCATATTCAAGGGGAAGAAGCTCCCCGGCCACATGGGCGCTGAAAGAGTTACCGTACAGAACCTTGAAGTAGTCAAGGTGGATGCAGAAAACAACCTCATCGCTGTAAAGGGCGCTGTTCCGGGCCCCAAGAACAGCATCGTGACTATCGTTGACTGCGTCAAGAAGCCCAAGGCTAAAGCGTAATGGAAGGAGGAAACCGTAATGCCTAACATAAAAGTTGTTGATATGACAGGTAAAGAGGTCTCCGACCTTGAATTGTCAGAGGCTGTGTTCGGTATCACACCGAACCAGTATGCGATGCACACAATGGTCGTGAATTATCTCGCGGCTCAGAGACAGGGCACACAGTCCACACTTACCCG
>CAMVPV010000101.1 GCA_947169455.1 uncultured Clostridia bacterium
GCTTACGCCGCGTTTTACGCTTAAGTTGTGGGTAGTGATTTTTTTGATGAAATTTAATAAAAATGCTTGAAATCCGTTCGGATATATTGTATAATATAAATGCTGATTTTTTGCCGCCCGTGATGCGGGCAGGCACTTCGGAAAGGGGTGTGCCGCCGATGAATGAGGAAAGGGAAGAATTCACCGTCAGTGAGGAAGAGGTTTCTATCCAGAAACGAGACTTCCGAAAGGAATTGTCGGTGATACTCAACAGCGACGCTCCGCCCGATGAGCTGCGCGATAAGCTGAACGATTACCACGATAACGATATCGCGGCTGTGCTCGCCGAGCTGTCGCCCGAACGCCGCCGCGCACTGTACCGCATACTCGACGATGAACGCATCTCCGAGATATTCGCCTACCTCGACGACGTTGAGGATTACGTAAACGAGCTCGATTACGAAAAAGCCGCCGACATCATCGAACAGATGGACGCCGACGACGCTATCGACGTACTCGATGAACTCGACGATGATCGCAGAGAAGCCATCATCGAACTCATGGACGCCGAAGCCCGCAAGGATATCAACCTTATCGATTCCTACGAGGATAACGAGATCGGCTCCAAAATGACCACGAATTTCGTGTCGGTGAAAAAATCCTTCACGATAAAACAGGCGACCGCCTCACTCATCGAACAGGCGGCGGACAACGACAACATCACCACGATCTACGCGACCGAGGACGACGGCACTTTCTACGGCGCGATAGAGCTCCGCGACCTTATACGCGCCCGCGCAGGCGGAAATCTCTCCGATATCATATCGACATCATACCCGTTCGTGTATGCGCGCGAGGAGATCGATGACTGTATCGAAGCGCTGAAGGATTACTCCGAGGATTCCATCCCCGTGCTCAATTCCGACAACGTGCTGATAGGCATCATCACCGCGACCGACATCGTTGAAGTCGTCGATGACGAGATGGGCGAGGATTACGCAAAGCTCGCCGGTCTGACCGAAGAGAGCGACCTCGATGAGAGCGTTTTCACCGGCATGAAGAAGCGCCTGCCGTGGCTGCTGATACTTCTCGGGCTCGGACTGCTCGTTTCCGGAGTGGTCGGCGCGTTCGAGAAGGTCATCTCGGGGCTGACGCTGATAGTATGCTTTCAGTCGCTCATACTCGATATGGCGGGAAATGTCGGCACGCAGTCGCTTGCGGTCACTATCCGCGTGCTCATGGATGAAAATCTCCGTTTCCGCGAAAAGATATCGCTCGTGTTCAAGGAGGTGCGCATCGGCGCGCTGAACGGACTTATCCTCGGCAGTCTGTCCTTCGCTGCGATAGGCTTATATATACACGCCGCAAAGCACGCAGCATGGGGAACGGCGTTCCTCATCTCCGGGTGCATAGGCGTTTCGCTGATGACTGCCATGCTCGTTTCAAGCGCCGTCGGAACGGTGATACCGATGTTCTTCAAGGCGATAAAGGTCGATCCGGCGGTGGCATCGGGTCCGCTCATCACCACAGTGAACGACCTCGTAGCCATAACGGCATACTACGGGCTTTCTTGGATCCTGCTGATCGATGTGTTCAATATTGCCTGCTGACGGCGGGTGCGGCAATGGAAATAAAAATATGAAGGATTACACAAAAATATTTTCAAAAGCGATAGAAATATCGGAAAATTACGATGCCGCAAGCACCGCCGGAAAGCTGATGTCGTCCGGCTGTGTGAAGTGGTGCGGCGACAAGGACGATGAAATGTGCGATTACCGTTGGTACGTCATCGGGTGGGCGCCGTGCTTCGGTCATCTTTCCAGAGAATTCCCCGCGGCGCTCCTTTATGAAAACTGTCCGCAGGAGATAAAGGATATCCTTGCGGAGGATGATATACTGTTTACCGAACTTGAAGAGCCCATGTGCTGTGACGAGGCTGTGCTGAAAAGGTACGTTCACAGCAGAAAGGTGATAGACGAGCGTTTCCTTGAAAACGAGGATTTTTCCCATGATGATGAACGCTTTGAGGCTGTGCTCATGAAGCTGGAAAAGGGCAGGCAGTATTATGTCGATTCGAGCAGTTTCACATTTGCGGAGATAGAGTATTGATACGGCGGGCGAGAGAATGTCTGAGGAATTACGTGAAAAAGTGCGGAAGACAGTTCAGCGGCGGCTTATATTTCATTTACGGCTGCCGATAAAGTTGACATTTCCGCAAAACTATGCTATAATATATATACGGGCGGGGAAATAATACCCTTTCCGTGATACACCGGAATGATCATATATTATCCGAGGAGAGTGATATCATGGGAATGACCGATAAGCAGTTCAACAGTTTTATCAGATTGCTTCTTGATGACCTCAAAGAAGCAAAAGAAGCTGAAAATGCCGAAAAAAAAGATGAAAAGCTGGAAAAAATAATACAGAATCTTCAAAAATCTCTTGAAGATTGAAAAACAAAGCAGTCATGCAAAGCATTTGCCGATTTATTTTTCAGGAGAGTGATATTATGGGAATGACCGATAAGCAGTTCAACGGATTTCTTAGATTTTTATATGACTGTCTTGATGGAGCAATGAAAGAATCCGACCCCAAGCTTCGTGAAGAAAAGATCAGAAAGGTAATGGACAATATCCAGAAAACCATTGAAGATTGAAAATACCCGCGTCTGTTCTGTAATGAACAAACGCGGGTATTTTGCTTTTATATATGATATTACCGGTGTATAATTACGAATTACGAATTAAGCATCAGGCATCTGCTCTCATCCGATATTGGAAAAATCGAGCACGATAGGCTCTGCGGGCGGGTCGATGCGGGTAAGCTTCACGCCGGCAGAGGTGAGCATCCTCTTTGAAGCGACGGTCGAGGGCGAATCTGCGTACTTGTCGCACAGATAGACGACCTCTTTTATCCCCGACTGTATTATCGCCTTTGCGCACTCATTGCAGGGGAAAAGGCTCACGTAGATCACCGCGCCGTGCAGATCGCGCCCCTGCGAATTGAGTATCGCGTTCAGTTCGGCGTGTACGACATAGGGGTACTTGGTATCTTCGCCCGTTCTGTCCCACGGGTATTCATCATCGGAGCAGCCGCACGGAAATCCGTTGTATCCCGTGGAGAGGATAATGTTCCTGCTGCTGACTATGCAGGCGCCGACCTGTGTGTGAGGGTCCTTGCTGCGCTTTGCGGCGAGCAGCGAAACTCCCATGAAGTAGATGTCCCACGAGATATGATCCGTTCTTTTCATGCTATCGGCTCCTTTTTCAGATGTAAGATGTAAGAGGTAAGAGATCCACTACCCACAACTTAAGGATTTGGGGTCAGGGGGACGCCCTCTCTTGCAGGGCGTCCCCCTCTTTCCGGACAGACCTTCGGTCTGTCCGGAAATTCACCCCCTTGCGGAGCGCCTAAAGTATTCTTTTCGCAGAATTTTGCCGCTGGCAAAATTCTTTGCGACCAGAGGGCGCTGCCTTCAATCAACAGTATCGGAGATACTGTTGATTATCTCCCTTGCAAGCCTTTTGGAAAAAGGCTTGACCGAAAACTTCACTCGCGGCTAACGCCGCGTTTTACGCTTAAGTTGTAGATAGTGGTAAGAGATCAGTAGAGAGATTTTCTTACCTCTTACCTCTTACTTCTTACCTCTTACCTCTAAAAGCTTACGTCAGTTTCAGATATTTCCCGTCAATGGTATTTTCAAGCACGCTGTTGATATAATCCATGGAAAAATCCGTCCACTCGTTTGCACCGTGCGCGGCAGCAAGCTCCTCATTGTACTGCGAATACAGATATACCCTGTTGTTGCTGTAATTCTCGCCGTAGTGCGAGATGACCGGCGTCAGCTTCACGTTCGTGACCACACATCCCCTGCCGCCCGGCACAACATCGAATTCAAGTATGCCGCCGATGAGGTTCTGCTTGGTGCTCTGCCCCGAAATGAAATTTCCGAGTGAATACGCGCACAGGGTCTGCCCGCCGTCCTTGCGTTCTATCATGTCTATCCTGCGGAGTACGTGCGGGTGAGAGCCCACTATGACGTCCGCTCCCGCATCCGCGAGCCGCTGCGAAAGGTCTGTCTGCGTGTCGCTCACCTTGTCGGAGTTCTCAACTCCCCAGTGCAGCGCCACTATGCACACATCGGATATCTTCTTCGCCTTGCGGACGTCCTCCACCATTCCGTCAAAGTCGTAGGCGTCGCCGATTATAAGGCTCGAACCCTCCGGAAGTGAGTTGTTGTTGGTGTTCTCGGTGTAGGCGAATATCGAAAAAACAACGTTGTTGCAGGTTATCGTGCGGATATTGTCCTTGTCGGTCTGATTGCGGTAAACGCCCACTACCACTGCATTCGGGCGGCTGTCCCAGTAGTTGAGGCAGTTTTCCAGACCCGTCTGTCCGTAATCGAGGATATGGTTGTTTGCTATCGTGAAAACATCGAAACCGATGTACATCATGTGGTCGCCGAGCTGTGTCGGGCTGTTGAAATACGGATAATCGGAAGGTTCGATAGTATCATTGCATATAAGCGTTTCCTGATTTATCATAGCAACGTCCGCCGCAGCAACGAGGTCGGCAACGTTGGAATAGGCGTATGTAAAATCGTAATTGACGCCGCCGCCGCGCCTGTGCGCCTGTTCATAGATGCTGCTGTGTATGAGGTTATCCCCCACCGCGAGGAAATGCACCGGCTGCTTTTCTGTGGAAACGGGAACGGCGCTTTCGTAGGGAATGGGTTCGGTCGCATCGGCGGGCACGGAATCGGGCTCCTTGTTCTTTGTGCAGCCGCATATCGCAAACGAGGTGAGAACGGCGGTAAGCGCGGTAAAAATTCTTTTCGTTATCTTCATTGACTGCCCTCCTGTGGATATCATCCACCTGTGGAAAATAATGCACGGATAAGGTTTTTCCTGAAAGCGGGAGATAATGCAGCGCCGCAGCGTTACCGGACAGCTATTTTTCAGTCACGCCGCCCGTTATCATCTGCCGGTATTTCAGAGCTGCCTGCTCTGTCCTGTTGTCACCGAACTGGTAATACACAGCGTCCTTTATGGGGTCGGGCAGGTACTGCTGCTTTACATAGTGATTGGGGTAATCATGCGGATAGAGGTAATGCTGACCCCTGACTGCGGCGTCCTCGCCGTCATAATGCTTGTTCTGGAGGCAGCGCGGAAAATCTCCGCATTCCTTGTTGTGGATATCGTCGAGGGCTGCGTTTATCGCTTTGTAGGCAGAATTCGACTTCGGCGCAGTCGCAAGGAGTATCACCGCATTTGCGAGCGGTATCCGCGCTTCCGGCAGACCGAGCTGCATCGCGCTGTCAACACAGGCTTTCACGATAGGGATAGCCTGCGGGTAGGCAAGCCCGATATCCTCCGCAGCTATAACGAGCAGCCGCCGCGAGAGCGATATGATATCGCCCGCTTCTATCAGCCGCGCCGCGTAGTGTATGGCTGCGTTCTCGTCCGAGCCGCGTATTGATTTCTGCAAAGCGGAAAGTATATCGTAATGCTGATCGCCGGAGCGGTCATAGCGCATATTGCTGCGCTGGGTGAGCGCCTTTGCGTCCTCGAGGGTGATGACGACTTCATCGCCGCTGTTCTGCGCCGCAAGAAAGCAGAGTTCGGCGGTGCTCACGGATTTTCTCACATCTCCGCCGCACCCGCGCGCGATATGCTCTGCCGCGCCCTTTTCAACGCGGATGCTCCTGTTCATTTCCTCCGCGAGTATGCGGAAAGCGCGGTTCACGGCGGGAACTATCTCCTCGGCGGAAACGGGCTTGAACTCGAACACCGCCGAGCGGCTGAGTATCGCGTTATATATATAAAAGTAAGGATTTTCGGTAGTTGAAGCGATAAGGGTTATCCTGCCGTCCTCGATATATTCGAGAAGCGACTGCTGCTGTTTCTTGTTGAGGTACTGTATCTCATCGAGGTAGAGAAGTATGCCGCCGATGCCGCTGATCGTATCGGTTTCGGCGATT
>CAMVPV010000102.1 GCA_947169455.1 uncultured Clostridia bacterium
GGTCTTGTAGGAAAAGCGCTTATGGAAAAGCGTGCGATAATCACCAACGACCCATACAATGACCCGAATTTCAATCAGGAGGTCGATAAGAAGACCGGATATGTCACAAAATCGATCCTCACTATGCCCGTTGCAAATATCAACGGCGAATTCATCGGTGCATATCAGGCAGTAAACAAACTCGGTGACGACGGGAAATTCACTGAGGACGACGTAAACCGTCTCTCGCTTGCTGCTGTTATATGCGGTCTTTCGCTCGAATCGGAAGAATTCTATTCGGAATCGCACCACGACAAACTCACTCGTCTGAAGAACCGCATGGGCTTTTACAGCGACTTCTCAAAGAGATATTCCCGCTTCATAGAGAACGGTTCAAGGCTCAGCCTGTTTATCTGCGATATCGACAAGTTCAAGCGCGTCAACGATACATACGGGCACAATGCAGGTGACGACGTGCTGAGATCTACCGCCGGGATACTCGCGGAAAACTGCCGCGAGACAGACGGCATTTACCGCTGGGGCGGCGAGGAATTCATTATGATAATGACCGACGCAGATATGGATATGTGCGTCAACAAGGCAGAAGAGATACGCCTTAAAGTTATGGATTCCGTCTGTCATTCGGAGAATGTCGATATCAAAGTCACACTCAGCTTCGGCGTTACAGAATTCGACCCCGCAATAAGCATCGAGGACAATATCAGCTCAGCGGATGAAAAGCTTTACGCTGCCAAGGAAGGCGGAAGAAACCGCGTGGTATTCTGAAACTGTCATCTTTGAAGGAGGACATATTTTGAAAAAAGAGATCGACCCGATGAAAACTTCAAGGGCAGCTGCTTTCAAAATGTGGATGAATATCCCGAACCCAATGGTGACGTTTATAAAAACCATCGATGTGACTAACCTTGTCAGGATAAGCAGAAAAAAACATCTTAAATTCAATATGCTCATGGACTACTGTATAGGAAGAGCTGCCGCCGGCATAAGGGAATTCTACACGCTTCCGGTGGGAAACAAACTCATGCGGTACGATTCGATCGCAGTAAGCCTGATCATAAATAATAAAAAAGGCGGCATAAACAGCTGCGATATCCTTTTCAGCGAGGAACTGAAAAAATTCAACCGTGATTACAATAAATATACCTCACTTTGCTCGGTAAGATGCACAGACAGGGATCTGAACGATAACTGTATGGTGATAGGTACTTCGGCAATTGTCGATACAGAACTTGACGGCGCAGTGGGGATATACAGCGGCATTTACAATAACCCGTATATCATCTGGGACAGATACAGAAAAAAGCTTTTCCGTTATTATCTCACTCTATCGTTTCAGTTTCATCATACACAGATGGACGGCAGACACGCAGGACAATTCCTCAACAGTCTGCAAACGGAGATCAACAGACTGAAATAAGAAGACCCTCCGGAGTTTTTCAAATAGATTCCGGAGGGTCTCTTTTTTATGGCAATACCGCACAAAGCCAATTTTCAAAATATTCGTAACGTAGGCAAGCCATTTTTGGAGCGTTACCATAGCAATTTTTTGTATTATGCGGTGTTGCCTTTATATATCGTATGATCTTATCGTGTAATTTCCGTCTTTCCCTATCGCTATCATAAGCTTGTCGTCACACAATTCAGCGGTAAGCACCTTCGCACCGGAAAGCTCCTTAATTTCTGATATGATACGCTTCTGCACAGTGCCGTATTCCCCGAAATTATCCGAGGTGAACAGTACTCCGCCAGTGAGCGCGTTGATCTCTGCAAGACAGAGCTTCTGCTCGTCGGTGAGCGAAATATTATTATACCGCAGCAGGAAAACATCGGGGTCATTGATAAATGCACGCCCGTTCAGCTGACGGCGGAACACAGAATTCAGCACGGTATTCTTCGTGCTCGGGCGCTCACGATGGAGCATCTGCATATACGCTTTGTCGTCCCAGTCAAGACTGACGTCCATTCCGACACGGCAGTAATCCACCTTGCCGAACGCAGATGCGAGCGGAACTCCGCAGCCGAGTATCTTAGCATCGCCCGCATATTCACGCAGCATATCCATTGCATCGGACATCACCTCTCCGCGTGTCTTGTCCCTGCGCGGTATGATGCAGGCAGCATACAGAAAATCGAGCTTCAGAAGACGAAATCCCCATTCGTTAACGATAACATCAAATACATTGCGAAGATATCCGCGCACGTTTTCGTTATATATATCCAGCGCATAGAACCCGCTCCAGTTGCTTCCACATTTCACGGGAGCCCCGTTTCTGCCGCGCAGGAGATAATTCTTTTCGTTCGCAAAAAGCGAAGATTTTTCCTCACACACGAACGGCGCGAGCCATATCCCCGGCGTCATTCCCGCATACTTTATCCTGTCCGCGACGTCCTTCATGGAGCCCGGGAATTTCGTTCTGTCGATGCAGAGCCAGTCCCCTACTGCAAGCTGATATCCATCGTCTATCTGGAACACGTCCGCCTTATATCCCGATTTTTCAAGACCCTCAAGGTCTTTTTCTATTTTGTCTGCATTGATATCCTGATAGTGACGATACCAGCTCGTATATCCGAATATCGGCTCAGCGGGTGAAGGCTTTATCCCCATAAGTTCAAACCAGCGGTCAAACACCTCGTCCTCCCCGCCGCTGCCCAGATAGACACGCAGCCCCGCATAGCCTCCGGAAACATTGAGACCTTTGCATTCCTTGGCGATCTTGATGGTATTATTTTCGGTGTCTGTTCTTATTATCGTAAATCCGTCCGATTCATTAAGCGAACCGATGAGATCGAATCTACCGATGCCGTGACGGATATACCCGTAGGAAAACCCGTGCAGGCATCCCTTGCGGTGACTGTACCTGACAAACGAATAATCTCCGTAGGCATCGAGTACGTACTTATCCGTGACCGGGGAAGGTATCCTGTCCGTTCCGCGCATTACGCCGCTCGTATCGTATTCGCAGCTGTCCGTCCAGGACCGATATCCGTTCATAAATATGCGCGCGTCCGCCGGAAATCTGTATTCAAATTCCGCTGTCAGTCTCACTATCTCTATCGGCGTTCTCGTCTTTATCTCCGCCGTGAAAATATCGTCCTTCCTTTCAATAAGAAGAGCTATCCTCTTGTTCTCGGTCGAGCTGCGGGTATTCACGGAGAATATTTTGCCGTTTATCTTATAGGAAAATTTTACGTTTTTCAGTTCAAACATGATATCACACTCCCGGATCATCTGCGCTTATGCGCCTCAGGATCTTCTTTTCATCGTAACGGAGGAACACAATCCCGCCGAGCAGACAAAGCACTGTTGCTATCGCAGCGGTGAGCCTGTAACCGAGCCCGTAGCCCTGTCCGCCTATCGGAACATCCTTATTTATCACTGCAACGCTCGTAAATATGAGCATCGAAAGCGACTGTCCCATTTTGAACGCAAACGTCCTCGCTGCATAGAACATCCCCTGTCTGCTCTCACCGGTATCGAGCTTGTCTGCTTCAGAGATATCCGCGACTACTGCCTGCGGAAGTATCCCGAGTATAGCCATAGGCACAGCTGCAAGGACAGCTATCATAACGCCGTATGCGAATGCGGGTATCGGAGTAAGTCCCGCGAATGCGGTCACTAAAAACGTGAACGAAAAGAATATGAACGCGAAAGCTATCAGCTTTTTCTTTCCGAGCTTTTTTGCAAGGATATTCACCGGTGCATAGCATACCAGTGACATAGCCGTCATTATCGCAAAGAGCGGGAAGGTCATTCCGGAATCGAGCCCCATAAGCACTGTAATATAGAAGGAAAGACCTGTCTGGAAGAGCGTTAGTGCTATCCAGTACAGAATATCCGATGCCACGAACGTGCGGAAATCCTTGTTCCTGAATGTTGCCGCAAGCGATCTGAATGCGGGCGTTTCGGATGGCGTTGTGTCTGCATATACGTTCTCGTCGATGAGGAACGCCGGCACCAGCATACATATCATACCTACCGCAGAAAGTATGCCTATCGTAAGCCGGAAGCTGCCGGCATAGCCGAGCGAGCCCTCAAACATCCCGGCGATATTCGGGACGAGATACGCGAAAGCAGTTCCGAAAAAGTATGTCACGGATATGAATGTGGAAAGATTGATGCGCGTTTCCTGTGTTCTGCCGAGTTCCGGGATAAGCGCATTGTATGGCGTGCAGTAGGCTGTCATGCAGAGGTAGAAAAGCATCGCACAGATAAACAGCGATATCGTATTGACGGTACTCGTGCCGTTGACGGGAGACATGAACAGGAACACAGTTACTGCTGCGAAGGGTATCGCCGCCGCGCGCATGAAAGGTATCCTTCTGCCGAGCCTGTGCTTCAGACGATCGGATTTTCCGGCGATGAGCGGGTCGGTGACCGCATCGAAAATGCGCCCGAACGCTGTGATAAGCCCTATCGCGGTGAGCCCGAGGAATGTTCCCTGCGTGATGAAAACCGTCTGCCCCTTGGCAAGCTCCTCCTGGCTCGGCTGATAGAAGAACACCAGCCAGTTCGATACTATACCGGAAAGTATCGACCAGCCGAGCTGCCCTACCGCAAATATCCACAGCAATTTCTTTGAAGCCGTCTTTTTCTCAGAAGATGAGATCTTATTTTCCATAATACCGCCCCTTTACGTCTTGTGCATCACGCTTTAAGATAGAATACCGCCGTATCTATCATCATTTCGAGTTCCTTTTCCGCGTCGGAAAAATCCTCCGACGGCAGCACCGCTCCGTTGATGAATTTCTTGCACATCTCCATGAGCGCGTGCGTGTATGTCTTGTAAAACAGTCCGAAATCGATATTGCTCCGCACGGTGCCGTCATCACATCCTTTTTTGTATGCACGTTCAAGTACCGGATAGAAGTCGATCACCGAACCTTCATAACGCACAAGCTCGTCCTTCGGAACATTCTCGCGTATCACATAGCGGTCGAATTCTCCGAGAAGCTTCATGAAATCTTTATGCGCCTCGTACAGTACAACGAACATTCTCATCAGATCGGTCAGCTGTTTGATACCGGTCTGCGAGAGAAATATCTCCGAATCGAACATCCCGCCAAAAAGCTCACGCAGGTCATCCCACAGATAGGTCATAACCTCGACTGCGACAGTCGTTTTTGTACCGTAATATCTGTACAGCGTTGCCACGCCCACTCCGCTCTGCTCTGCGATGTCTGTCATCTTCACATTCTCGATGCCGTGTTCCAGAAAAAGGAGCGCTCCTGCCGAAAGGATGCTCTCCTCGCGGCGGCTTTTGAGATTTTCGGAAGAAAATTCAGAAGAAATCTCATTTCCCACTTGACAAACCTCCATTTATGTGATAGACTATCTATCAGTTGATAGATTAACTATCTCTTGATAGTAAGTCTATCATACAATTTCGGTTTTGTCAATAGTTTTTTCGTTACATTTACAATTTTTACGGAGGGATCGGAATGGACAGATCAAAAGTCATTTTCGGGAACAAGATGTCAAACGGCGAATACAGCAAGGCGGAACGCACCAAAAACAATTTTATAAGAAAATTCGGCGATGATTCCGACAGCGTATATCACCTCTCAGCGCGCAAAGCCCCTGCAATCGGCGATTTACTCGGGGTACAGGAGCTTTACATTTCAGATGAGACCGGTGTGAAATTCGATGAAAACAGCGTCATCATCGGCAATATACGCATGGGCTTCGGTCATTACAGGATATCCATGGCACTCGCGTCTGCTGCTCATTCCATGGGATACGACCCCTACTGGTTCGATCTATGCTCGTTCTCCGGAACGACCTGCGGAAAACTCATCGCACATCAGAACAAGCTGTACTCTATGGGTTCGCGCCTTTCACAGAAGAGCCGTTCCTTCAACAAGCTGGTATGGGAACCGCTCAACAGCGAGGGCTTCCGTCAGATATCCTACAACTGCACCGACCAGAAAACGGCTGAACTGATGACCCCTGTTTACCGCG
>CAMVPV010000103.1 GCA_947169455.1 uncultured Clostridia bacterium
CGCCCTGCAAGAGAGGGCGTCCCCCTTCCCCAAAATCCTTAAGTTGTAGATAGTGTAAGTACATATTGAAAAGGAATGTGAAAATAAATGATAACCGATCTCACCGAGGGAAGCCCCTCAAAAGCGCTGCTGAAATTCTCCGTGCCCATGCTGTGGAGCGCGATGTTCCAGCAGCTGTACAATATATGCGACAGCGCTATCGCCGGAAAAGCCGCGGGGGAGGATGCCCTTGCGGCTATCGGCGCATCCTATCCGGTCACGCAGATATTCATGGCGATAGCACTCGGCTGCAACGTGGGCGCCTCGGTGATAATATCACAGCTTTTCGGCGCAAGGCGGTATGCTGACATGAAGACCGCCGTGAACACATCATACATATCCTTCACGGTGCTCAGCCTTGTGCTCACGGCGTTCGGGCTGATATTCTGCGACGGTATGCTTACAAGGCTCGGCACTCCCGTGAACATATTCGCGGACAGCAGTGCGTATCTGCGGATATACTCGGCAGGTATGCTGTTCCTGTTCATGTACAATATCTGTACGGGCATATTCACGGCGCTCGGCGATTCCGGAACGCCGCTGTATCTGCTGATAGCCTCGTCGGTCGGGAATGTGCTACTCGACCTGCTCTTCGTGGCGGGCTTTTCGATGGGAGTGCGCGGAGCGGCGTGGGCGACCTTCATCGCGCAGGGAGCGGCGTGCTGCGCGTCGTTCTTCATACTGAACTCCCGCCTGAAAAAAATAGAGACCGACGGACAGCCGAAGAAGTTTTCCGCACCGATGCTGATGCATATCACGTTCATGTCGATACCGAGCATACTTCAGCAGAGCTTTGTGTCGGTGGGCAATCTGTTCATACAGAATTTTATCAATTCGTTCGGTTCATCGGCGATAGTTGCGGGCTATTCCGCAGCTATAAAGCTCAATACCTTCGCTGTAACGTCCTTCAATACGCTCGGCAACGGGATATCGAACTTCACCGCACAGAACCTCGGCGCGGACAAGCCAGAGCGCATACCCAAGGGGTTCCGCGCTGGCGCACTGATAGGTATGTGCGTGGCGCTGCCGGTATCATTGCTGTACTTCTTCGGCGGTGAGCACGTACTGATGATATTCATGAACGAAAGGGGCACCGATGCCATGCGCACGGGGATGGACTTTCTGCGGATAACCGCGCCGTTCTATCCTTTCGTGTGCGTGAAGCTGGCGGGCGACGGCGTGGAGCGCGGTGCACGGAAGATGCTCTGCTTTATGATATCCACCTTCACTGACCTGATACTGCGCGTGGTGCTTGCGTACTTCTTCATGAAGCCGTTCGCGGAAAAGGGGATATGGCTCGCCTGGCCGGTGGGCTGGACGGTATCGGCTGTTATCGCGATGTCGTTCTATCTTGCCGGAGTATGGAAGCCGAAGAAGGCGAACAGCTCTGCCGCCGCATGAGCACACGGCAGAAAATATCAGCTTTGCGGCATTCCTGCAATAATTCCAACAAAAAGAAATGACAGTTGTACTGTTTTTTTGGAGGTCAGTATGTTGCAATTCACGCCGAATCGTGCTATAATATATTCTGTACGGCAAATTTTCCCCGTTTTGCAAGCCGTTATCATTGTATGATCGAGAGGAGCTGTTCCGCTTGGCAGTAAGGAACATAATTACCAAGGAAGATGACACACTCAGAAAGAAATGCCGCCGCGTCGAGGTATTCGATGACAGACTCGCCGTACTCATCGACGATATGTTCGATACACTGAAAAAAGCCGACGGTGCAGGTCTTGCAGCGCCGCAGGTGGGCATACTCAAGCAGATCGTCGTTATGGACATAGATGACCAGCTGTATGAAATGGTCAATCCGGAGATAATCGAAATGAGCGGCACTCAGCGTGAGGTCGAAGGCTGCCTCTCCTGCCCCGATGAATGGGGATATGTCATACGCCCCGCTAACGTAAAATGCCGCGCGCAGGATCGCCGCGGTAACGTAAAGGAATATAACGCCGAGGGGATGCTCGCAAGGTGTATATGCCATGAGCTCGACCACCTCAGCGGAAAGCTGTTCATCGACATCGCCGATGAGATGATACCGCCCGAGGAGCTTGAAGAGCTACGTGAGGAATCGGGCAGGAAGAAAAGGCGCAGAAGAAGAAAGTGATCTTCACGGAGATTTTGCTATGAATATAATTTTTATGGGCACGCCGGATTTCTCGCTGCCCTGCCTGAAAGCCCTCGCAGAGAGCAGACATACCGTAAGTGCGGTGTTCACCCAGCCTGACCGCCCGAGAGGGCGCCGCGGGAACAAGCTCGTACCCACGCCTGTGGGTGCGCTCGCAGAGGAGCTCGGGATACCCGTGTATAAACCTGCGAGCCTCAAAAAGGGCGAGGATGCAGAAAACGCGCTCGGGGTCATCAACGAAATATCCCCCGATGTGATAGTTGTCGTTGCCTTTGGAAAGATACTCCCGAAAACGGTGCTCGATGCACCGAAGCACGGCTGCATAAATATACACGCATCGCTGCTGCCCGCATACCGCGGAGCCGCTCCGATACAGAGGTGCGTACTCAACGGTGAGAAGCGCACGGGCGTCACTTCCATGCAGATGGCAGAGGGGCTCGACACGGGAGATATGCTCCTGCGCACCGAAACGGAAATAGGCGCGGATGAGACCTCTGCGGAGCTTTCCGACAGGCTCTCGGAAATGGGGGCAAAGCTCCTGCTCGAAACGCTCGATGCGATAGAAAACGGCACCGCCGTTCCCGAAAAGCAGGACGACAGCCTTTCCAATTATGCGGAAATGATATCGAAGGATATGTGCCCGATAGATTTTTCGCAGACGGCGGATGAGGTACACCGCAGGATATGCGGTCTTTCCGATTCACCCTGTGCACACGCCTATATATGCGGCAGGCGCATCAAGATATATCATTCGCACATTTCCGGCATCAGCAGCAGTTCGCCGGCGGGTACTCTCGCAGACGTCAGGACGTTCGCGGTGGTATGCGGCGACGGGCACTGTGTTGAATTGACCGAGGTGCAGCCCGAGGGCGGCAAGCGCATGAAGGGCGCCGATCTCCTGCGCGGAATACGCGCGGAAAAAGGTGCGCTCCTCACGGGTGAGAACGCTTGAAGTCCGCAAGACAGACGGCGTATGAGCTTCTGCTGAAAGCCGAAAAGGGCGCATATTCAAATCTTGCACTGGACGGCGCACTGCGCGGCAGTCCTCTCTCCGATGCGGACAGGCGCCTTGCAGCGCGGCTGTTCTACGGAGTGCTCGAAAGAAAGCTCACGCTTGACTATATAATTGACAATTACTCGAAAAGACCCGTCCGCAGGCTCGACACAGAGGTAGTCGCGGCTCTGCGGCTGGGAGTATATCAGATAGCATACTGCGGCAACATCCCCGACAGTGCCGCCGTGAACGAATCGGTGGAGATAATAAAAGCATCACCGAAGAAAAGCGCATCGGGCTTTGTGAACGGTGTGCTGCGGAACATCATCCGCAGCTCTGCCGGATATGAGCTCCCCGATGACCCTGTAAAGCGGCTGTCTGTTGAATATTCCTGCAATGAGGATATCGTCCGGCTGCTGCTGGACAGCTATCCGGAGGAAGATGCGGTATCGCTGCTGGCATCATCGTTTGAGACCTCCGATACGGTCATCCGCGTGAATACGGCGAAGATATCCGCCGCGGAGCTTGCGGAAAAGCTTTCCGCTGCCGGTGCGGATGAGGTGTATCAGCCGGATATCGCCGTTCTGCACGGCAAATGCCTTATCGTGAGCGGTCTGTCCTCGGCTGGGATATCCGAAATGCCTCTTTTCCGCGAGGGGTATTTCCACGTTCAGGATATATCCTCGCAGCTGTGCTGTGAGGCGCTCGCACCGCACGGGAATGATACCGTGATAGATATCTGTGCGGCGCCCGGCGGAAAGACATTTACCGCCGCCGGCATCATGAACGGCACCGGAAGGATATTTGCGGGGGATATACACAAGAAACGCGCAGATATCATCGCAAAAGGCGCAAAGCGCCTCGGGTTTGCGAATATCACCGCCTTTGAGGGCGATGCGCGCGTATATAACGATAAACTTCCCGCTGCTGACTGCGTACTCTGCGATGTTCCCTGTTCGGGGCTGGGCGTGATACGCGGAAAGCCCGAGATAAAATACAAGGATATCAGCGATATCGCGGGGCTGCCTGCGATACAGTCCGCTATCCTCGAAAATGCTTCACGGTATGTGAAGCGCGGCGGCACACTGGTCTATTCGACCTGTACGCTCGTTCCTGCGGAAAACCGCGGTGTTACGGATGGATTTCTGCGCAGGCACAGTGATTTTGAGGGCGTGCCGTTCTTCACTGATCTGGGAGTTCCGTTCGGCGGATATGCGGCGGAGATATTCCCGAAGCATTTCGGCAGCGACGGGTTCTATATATGCAAAATGACAAGAAAATGACCTTTCCGCTGCATCCTGCGGCACGTACCATATCATTAAAAGGGAAAATAAATGGATAAGATCGACATTCTCTCCCTTACGCCCGAGGAGCTTTCCGCTGAAATGGAGGCTATGGGCGAAAAGAAATTCCGCGGCGGTCAGATATTTGACTGGCTGCACGTAAAAAGAGCAGTTTCTTTTGACGAAATGACAAATCTTTCACTGTCATTACGCACAAAATTAAACGATAGATTTTGTATAAATTGTCTGAAAATTGTCAGAACACTTGAATCTGACCTCGATAATACGGTAAAATATCTTTATGAGCTGTCCGATAATAATCACGTAGAGACAGTGCTTATGGACTATAAGCACGGCAACAGCCTATGTATCTCCACGCAGGTGGGGTGTAAGATGGGCTGCCGTTTCTGTGCATCGGCGATTGCCGGCTTCCGTAGGAGCCTGCTCCCCTCGGAGATGCTCGGGCAGATATACGGTGCCGAAAGGGCATCCGGCAGGAAGGTGGAGAGCCTTGTCCTCATGGGGATAGGCGAACCGCTCGATAATTTTGATAATGTACTGAGATTTCTGGAGCTGCTCTCCTCGCCGAAGGGGAAGAACCTCAGCCTGCGGCACGTTTCGCTATCGACCTGCGGGCTTGCCGACAGGATAGACGAGCTTGCGGAACACAGGCTCGGGCTTACGCTCTCGGTATCGCTCCACTCCGCGGATAACGCTCGCAGGAGCGAAATAATGCCTGTCAACCGCATATACGATATCGGCAGGCTGATGAAGTCCTGCCGCAGCTACACCGAAAAGACGGGGCGCAGGATATCATTTGAATATGCCGTGATATGCGGCGTGAACGACTCGGCGGACGATGCGGACAAACTGATAAAGCTCCTGCGCGGCATGAACTGTCATGTAAATCTCATTCCCGTAAACGAAGTGAAGGAACGCGATTTCCGCGCCGACAGGGATTCCGTGCGGAGGTTCCAGACCATGCTTGAAAAGGGCGGACTCAACGTTACCGTGAGACGCACCCTCGGAGCGGATATAAATGCGGCGTGCGGTCAGCTCCGCCGCGAATACGAAATTTAGAAACAGGGGTGACAGGCAGATGAGAGCTTTCTCTCTCAGCGATATAGGAAGTGTGCGTGCTGAAAATCAGGACAAGGTATTTACTGTCCTGTTTGATGACGACAGTGCCTTTGCAGTGGTATGCGACGGCATGGGCGGAGAAAACGCCGGCAGCCTTGCGAGCGATACAGCGATAGATGTCATCTCGGAGCGCGTTAAGCGCTGTTACAGAGAAAACTGCGACGAGAACTCCGTACAGCGCCTGCTTGTGAATTCGGTGCGCACCGCGAATGAGGTAGTGTTCGAGGTCGGCGGCATGAACGAATCCACCTGGGGCATGGGTACTACCTGTGTTGCTGCGCTCCGCCGCGGGAACAAGGTATTCTGCGTGAA
>CAMVPV010000104.1 GCA_947169455.1 uncultured Clostridia bacterium
AATCCTTCCGGCAGCCAAGACAGCAAAAAAGCGTTTTTCGCCGCGCATAGAACACTCCGGTTTCATTGATACCGACAGTCAGAGAGTGACGCAATACTGCGATTTTTCACTCTTTTCTAAGACCGCCCAATCCCTGCAAAAAGTGATGAACAAATTGTAAACGTGAATTTCTCAAAATCGCAATTTTGAAGAAATCACGTTTACAAAAAGTTCACAGAATTCTGAGGTTATTTTTCGATGAAAATATTGGCAATTCAGATGATTTTACAGTGATATGGGAGTGAGTGGTTTTGATAAAAACTATTGAGGAGCTGGAACAGTCAAAAAAGCAGTTTCTGACAGCCAAAGAAGCAGCCGATTTTATCGGGGTGAGCATCAGGACGTTTTATGAACTTTGCGATGAGGACGAGCTGCCGTTCAGGGTGGTGAAAATGAAAGGTCGGTGGTATGTGCCGAAACGGTCATTTCTGATGTTCGTGAAGGATGAGTGATTTCGTAAAAATGCCATGCGGGAGATGGCGAACAAAAGCCGGAAATCGGGCGGCAGGCGGTTCAAGTTTCTGGAAAAGAGGGGTACTTTGCTGTTGACCAGCCAGCAAGCACAGATAGGTGATATCACCTATCCATTTCACGTTCCGGAAACGTGAAATCAAGGGCTGCCGCCCTATGACCCGCATTGTAGAATTAACAGAGGAGGAAGATAGGCTATGCCGATGAAAAAAGGTAACATTGTACCGCGATATATGGCATATGGGCAAAGAACATTATCGATGTGATGATCGGGATCTCCAAATATGCTGACAGCAAAGAATACGCAAAAAAGAAAAAGGCTGCGTAACTGTGATGTTACGCAGCCTCATCTTCAAATCATATAAACTTGCTTTATGTGCGCCGCACTAAAAAGCGGATTTTCAGAGGTGCGAAGAACGGCTCAAGGCGCTGTACAACGCAAAAGAAGAACCGGAAAAGCTGCAAAAAGCTCAAGCCTGCCGATACTGCCGCTCTCAAAAAAGCGGAGGATAAGCGCTGTGAACTTGAAAACAATCTCAAAGGCATGAACCTTTCCGTAAAGATAAAGAAGCTCGGAAGCGCCGATATATCCTCCGCCGATGAACCTGCTCACCAGGAAAGCGCTTACGCTCAGCAATAATATATCATAAAATTTGGTCTATTGCCGCTTGTTCAATCGGAATATATGTACTATCATGATGCGAATTGACATCGGAGGGGATAAAATGGGCATCTGCGCATTTGGAAATATCATTACGATTTGATACCCGCTAATCAGACAGAGGGTCGCCTGCCGGTCATGAGTGTATGTTCAGCATCTTGTATTTATCGGCGAAAAGTGCTTTCATCTGAGCTCTCTTGTTATCATCCAGTTCCGCCGAAGATATATCTGCGGCACCGGCAGAAGTAAGATATTGTATCATTTCCTCCGCTATGATATCACAGTTATCTATCATCTGTTCATTTATTTGATAGATATCCAGCATTATCGAAAATTGTGACTGATTTCCCGATGATTCGTGCATCTGCTGTATGTGTCTCTTTTTTACGGCATCACTCATTTCCGTGATGAATTCCCTGTACAGCCGTATCATTGACGCCAGTGTGATGGTTCGTTTCTCGTACTCGGCAACGGTTATCTCGTAGATCTCAAATACCGAACCCGCAATAAGAATTATCTCCGAAAGTTCATTATCGTTAAGTTTCTGTTCGGAATAATACAGCTGTTTATACTTTTCGAGTGTTTTTTCGCTCAAAACGCCTATCCGGTAAAATGATACCGAAACATTTGATAAAAATGTCAGATAGGCTGCATCGGATATACTGAGGTTTTTCGCTGCTATCTCGGAAAGGAACGATTCTATCTGTTTGCGGTATCTCGCAATGCGAAGGCACAGATTATGCACTTTATCATTCTGCTCCCGGATCATATCTTCATTTAAAGGGAGACGGAGAGCTTTTGCGGATGTATCTGCCATTATACGGATAGCTCTGTCAGCCTGTCCCAGCTCTATCAGATGAGAATTCACCAGACCGACCGTCAGAACAGTTACAGCCGATGATGACTGCAATGCTGCCGTTATCACCGTTCCGAACAAAAATGCGGTATAACGGTTTTTAGCGATAGATTTTATACTTTTTTCGAGCATTCCACCCGAAAGGCGCGACAGGGAATCGCTCATCACACTCATTCCGAACAGAAACAGCGCGAGCCCTCCCAGCATTGAGGTGATAAGATCAAATATTTCGGTTTGTGTCATTACAACTTCATCCCTTCGGCTTTCAGTGTAAACATTGAGATCATTACCGTCATGATATATCCGTATACTTTATCATCTTGGATCATTATAACAAAACCTGCGGGAAAAGTCAATATGACGGCACAAATATGGCAGGAAAAAGCATTTGCTTTATTATTGCGTGACCGTTTTGTCACTCATACGTTAGATCTGCAATATCGAAGATCAAGGGTTGATTATTTTCAATTTATATGGTATAATCAATGCATACAGCACAAACATCACTCTTCCGAAAGCAAGAATGCCGTCATCTGCAAAGGAGAAACTCATGAAGCTGAAGAAATTAAACGCCGTCCTCGGACTTCTCTCGGTGCTGACGCTGATGATACACGTTGGCTACACTGTATTCGCATACCTGACATTTTATTACAACCCTGCACTGAAGACCCTTACTGCGCTGCCTTTCATGATAATTGTGTGTCTGCACGCCGTATGCGGTATGTGTACGGTGTTCCTTCTGGGAGACGGAACCCGCCTTGACGCTTATAAAAAGCAGAACAGCAGCGTGATAATACAGCGCGTTTCCGCGGCACTTATCTTCCCGCTGCTGATAATACATCTGCGGACGTTCGATCTGTTAAAAGACAGCTCCGAAAATGCGAACTGGGCGCTGTTTGCGCTTGTTGTATTTACTCAGGTGAGCTTTTTTGCAGTGATCTTCACACATACGGCAGTCTCGTTCTCAAAGTCATTCATAACGCTCGGGCTGCTGACCGACATAAAAAAACAGAAACGGATCGACAAAGCGGCATATACAGTGTGCGGCGTAATGTTCCTTGCCGCATCGGCAGCAGTCATCAGAACAGAGCTTGCTATGTTCTTACCGAAATGAGGCATACCATGAAGGAAGTTCTTATAATCGGAAGCGGGATATCCGGAATGTCCTGTGCCGTTCGATGTGCCGCGCACGGAATGAAAGTGCGGCTCGTATCTCCGGCGCCCTCGGAACGTTCACAGTCGGTAATGGCAGCGGGCGGGATAAACGCGGTAACTCCGGAGCATGAGGACGGCGATTCAGTCGCTCTGCATATCGGGGACACGCTCAGAGGCGGCGGATTTCTCGGCGGCAGGAATGCGGTAGAAGGGCTGTGTTCTCACGCCGGGGAAATAATAAGCTACCTTGAAAGCATCGGCACCGTATTTACAGTAAATGACAAAGGCCGCCCTATGCTTCGCGCATTCGGCGGGCAGTCCCGAAGAAGAACGCATTACTGCGGGTCATCTACCGGCAAACAGATAGTATCCGCGCTTGTAATGGAAGTGCGGCGCTTTGAAGCGGCAGGGCTTATAACCCGCGTGATGCGTGTATATTTTCATTCGGCACTGATATATGACGGCGTATGCTATGGCGTTCTGCTGTACGACGAAAAAAACAGGAGCCTGTTTCCGGTATATGCCGATGCTGTCATCATTGCGGCAGGCGGTATGAACTCGCTTTTCGGGAAGACTACGGGTTCATCCGGCTGCGACGGATACGCTGCCGGAAAGCTCTTTATGCAGGGCGCCGCACTTAAAAATCTTGAATTCATACAGTTCCACCCCACCACGCTCGAAACGCCGCAGAAGCGGATGCTAATCTCCGAAGCGGTGCGCGGCGAGGGCGGCAGGCTGTTTTATCTGCACAACGGCAGACGCGTATATTTCATGGAGGACAAATACGGCGCAAACGGAAATCTCATGACGCGCGACATCGTTTCGCGCGAGATAGCCTCAGCAGGGGAAGAGGTCTTTCTTGATATTTCGTTTATGGACAGCCGTCTGATCGGCGAAAGGCTTCCGGAAGTACGGGATCTGTGCATGAAATACAGGGGCATCGACATATCGGCGGAGCCTGTGCCTGTTGCGCCGTCGGTACACTTCTTCATGGGCGGTCTTGCCGTGCACCTTAATCATGAGACAAATATCCGCCGTCTTTACGCGGTAGGTGAGTGTGCCTCAATGTATCACGGGGCAAACCGTCTCGGTGGAAATTCTCTGCTCTCGGCGATATACAGCGGACGCACTGCGGCTGATGATATCGCGGGCAGGAGCATAGACGGAAAGCGCCCCGACGCCGGATCATATATCAGGCGGGAACAGGAGCTGCTTTCGGATATGCTCAGCTCACAGAGCACATTTACCGCAATGTATATCCGTAGTTCGCTCGCCGCCGTGATGAGGGAGCACATGGGCATAGTGCGTTCGGAGAGCAGTCTGCAAAAGGGGATAGAGGATACGGATTTCTATCTTGCCGCTGCGGACAGGATAAGATACGATGCGAGTGAATCGGCATATACGAATTTCAGCCTGAGACCTATACTTACGCTTGCGCGGGCGGCATTGACGAGCGCCTCTTTCCGCGCGGAAAGCCGCGGCGCACATTTCCGCAGCGATCATCAGGAAAGCTCGGAGGAGTACGGATATGCGACACTTTGTTCCTATGATAACGGCGCTTACCGCGTAAGTCTTGACAAGGAGATGGAGTATGAAAATTAGGGTACTTCGGCAGAGCCGACCCGATACCGCTTCTTACTGGGAGGAATTTGAGTACAGCGGCACGAGAGATATCTCGGCAGCGGGAATGCTTGATGTTATCAACTACAATGACGATATCATCAATGCGGAGGGCAAAAAAACAACGCGCATAGGCTGGGATCGTTCCTGCTTACAGGGGGTATGCGGAGCGTGCGCTATGGTGATAAACGAAACGCCTGTGCTCGCGTGTGAATTCTTTCTGAGGGACATCAGTGGAGATGAGATCACACTTCGCCCGCTGAGAAAATTCCCGGTGATACATGACCTCATCGTTGACCGAAGCGTTATACATGAAAATCTTAAACGCACGGAAATATACATCGGAGAATACAAGCCGCGGGAGAACGAAGACCACAGCCATCAGTATGAAGCGGCAAAGTGCCTGAAATGCGGGCTGTGCCTTGAAATATGCCCCAACTATACAGTCGGTGAGACGTTTTTCGGGGCTGTATATGCCAATGACTGCTATCTTGTATCTGCTCGGAACCGCGAAAAGGCAAAGGATATCCGCACAGCCTACGCCGAACATTTCGGGAACAGCTGTTCAAAGTCTCTTTCGTGTGTGGAAATCTGCCCGATGAATATCCCGACACTTGCATCTATTGCAAAGCTCAACCGCCGATGAATCACATCTCCGCTTCCGTGAGAAGAGTTCAGAATCGTCCTATCGTATCTCCATCAGGCACCTCATCCGGAGAGTTGATACAGTAAAATGCTGAAAAGGCTCTGCTGTCAAGAACCTCATTCATAACCTTCATGTCTGCAAGATCATAGAGATTTTGAAGGATGAATACTCTTATCATCAATTCCAGTGGGTATGGTTTGTTGCCGCGCTCTCCTTTGTAATAGAACGGCTGTACTCACAGGCGGATGTGCTTGACAAGAAAATAACGGCTTGTGAAAAACAGATCGCCGCCGCTAAAGAGAATATCCGTATCTAGACCGAGCTGTATGATTCGGGAATGATACTTGAATATGAATTGACAGAAGCCAAGGTGACACTGAAAAAACTGGATGCCTTACGGGGAATTTAAGAGGGAATTCCTTTCTCTGTTTAAGA
>CAMVPV010000105.1 GCA_947169455.1 uncultured Clostridia bacterium
CGAAAACTTTACTCGCGGCTTACGCCGCGTTTTACGCTTAAGTTGTGGGTAGTGAGTATAAACAGAAAACCGCATTTGCTGTGCGACACGGCAAATACGGTTTTTCATTGTATATCCATCATGCGGGAACTATTATGAGAGCATTGCAGTCAAGGCTCTTGAATACCGCTTCAAAAGTATCCTTTGAGTAAGCGACCTGTCCGATAAGCGGATCGTTGAAATATGCGAGGTTCTTTTCGGTGTCATATCCGGTAAGCAGCAGACAGTGCTCACGCGCAGGCCATACAAGCAATTCGCCGGTCTCCTTTATGCGCCATGATCTTCCGCTGACGATATTCCTCATTCGTATGCTTGCCCATACAACAACGGGATCTCCGGCATCTATCGCGGCATAGAGAGTATCTGGAGAGCACCCGGTCAGGTTGACTACCTTCCACTTCTTCTCCTTGTCGTGAGCTTTCAGGTAAGACTTTGCCGCTTTCTCGATAGGGACGGAAAAGCATCCGAAAGCGTGGACATCACGCGGATTTCCGACAAAGACCTCGTAGAAGTTGGAGTTCGCATACTCGCCCTTGGGCAGATAATTATCAGCGAGATCGAGCTTGTCCGCTTTGAAGCCAAGATGATTCAGCAGCATGGTCAGTGAGGTTATCTCGCAGCCGGTCGGCAGCTCGGGGTTCTGGAGGATGAAATCAGTCTTTATGTAGCATTTTTTCTTGTGGGAAGGCGGAGCCACAGTGACATTGAGCGTCGGCGACGTTTTTCCGCTGTCCTTTTCGCGGACACATACGGTTATGATACCGGATGAGACCGATGTTAGATTTATGCAGGGCGATGAGGTATCGAACCAGCTCTGACCGCCGTTGACGGACAGCTGATAATCCTTTTCCTTGTCGTAATTATTGATATGTACCTTCACCGAGCCGTCCTTGAAGAGCTTTTCGGGGTAGGATTCGGCAGATATCATCAGCGGGTACTTCTTTCCCTTTTCGGGGATATAGCAGACGGTCACCGGAGAAACATTTCCGCTGCTGTCCTTTATGCACACATTCGCGGAGCCCTCCGGAAAGCCGTTGAGCGCTATCTTCCGCGATTCTGACTTGACAAAGCTCTTTCCGCCGTTGTGGCTTATGTAATATTCCTTGCTGTCGTTCCCGCCGGTAATGGTGATATGCACTGATCCGTCGCTCTTTCCGGGGGTGCACGGAGTTATCTCGGAGGTGAAGTCAAGTTCCCCTGCATAGGCGCGCACTCCGCACGAGGATATCATCAGCACGGCTGCGGCGATGGCTGCGGTGACAAATTTTGCGAAACAGTTCATTATGATATTATGCCTCTTTCCGTAATGATTCGTTGCTGTCTCCGCCCGTTTTCTTTTTTCCGGGGCCTTGACTATTATATAATGTATGCTCCGCAATGTCAATAGTAAACGTTTATAATTGGGCAATATGCATATAATTCCCAGCCGCCTGCACCATGCCGGCAGACGCCCTCCGAGCACTGAACGGAGGGGATCTGTGCTGAAAAAACTCGTATCGGATAAAAAAATGCCGCAAATATTACAGAGCGGAAACAAAAAACACCTGCCAAAACATCCGTTCAGTGCAATTTTGTATGAATTGCTGTGAAATTTCCGCTGCGCCTGCCAAAAAAATGTAGCAATTATTCTTGCAAAATACTTTTAATTTCCTTTCCGATGTGATATAATATTAAAACACAGAGAACTGTGACCGCGTTCCGTGTGTCACAGGCGAATGGGAGATAATGATTTGGATAAGTTTATTATAAAAGGCGGCCGCCGCCTTACCGGAGAAGTTAATATCAGCGGCGCAAAGAACGCTGTTCTTGCGATAATCCCCGCTGTTCTGCTCGCAGACGGTCCCTGCGTACTCGAAAACGTGCCCAACATCAGCGATGTTTCGATCGCTCTGCGCATTCTTTTTGAAATGGGTGCGGAGGTGAAGAACCTCGGCAGGAATACCTTCAGCATAGATGCCTCCGGAGTTGACGAACCCATAGTTCCCTACGAAATGGCAAGGCATATGCGCGCTTCCTATTATTTCCTCGGGGCTCTCCTCGGAAAATCAAAGCGTGCCCGCGTTTCCATGCCCGGCGGCTGCTACCTCGGCGACCGCCCGATAGATCAGCATATCAAGGCATTCACAGCACTCGGCGCAAACTGTGTGCTCGATCACGGAATGGTCGATATACAGGCGGATTCGCTCATCGGCTCACAGATCTATTTTGATTTCGTTACCGTTGGCGCAACGATAAATACCATGCTCGCCGCCGTGAGGGCGACCGGGCTCACCGTTATCGAAAACGCCGCCAAGGAACCGCACGTTGTCGATCTCGCGAACTTCCTCAATTCCATGGGCGCCGATATCATGGGCGCCGGCACCGATGTCATCAAGATACGCGGCGTAAAGCACCTCAAAGGCACTACTTATGCCATAATCCCCGACCAGATCGAGGCGGGCACATATATGGTAGCCGCAGCTGCCACAAGAGGCAACGTGCTCATAAAGAACGTTATCCCCAAGCACCTCGAATCGATAACCGCCAAGCTTGAAAAGATAGGCGTCAACGTAGAGGAATTCGATGAGAGCGTAAGGGTATCCGTAGATGGTCCTCTCGTAAAGACCAACATCAAGACCATGCCCCACCCCGGCTTTCCGACCGATATGCAGCCGCAGATATCCACGCTGCTGTGTCTCGCTGAGGGGACGAGCATAGTCACCGAAGAGATCTTCAACAGCCGCTTCAGATATGTGGACGAGCTCCGCAGAATGGGCGCAGACATCTCGGTTGACGGAAAGGTCGCCGTTATAGAAGGCGTAGGCAGCCTCATGGGGGCTCCTGTGACCGCCACCGACCTCAGAGCGGGTGCAGCTCTCGTTATCGCGGGGCTTGCAGCTCACGGCATAACCGAGATAGAGGATATATACCACATCGAGCGCGGTTATGAGGAGATAGAGGAAAAACTCCGCGGACTGGGCGCCGATATCCAGAGAAAGCGCGTTCCCGGAAGCAGTGCTTCGAGAGTAAGAAAATCCGTTGTCTGACGGGATAAAGCCGCTATGCGGTTTTGCATAGAAAGTATAAAGCAAAGCATATATTGCATAAAAATACGGAAACATTTCACGGCAGAAACGTTTCCGTATTTTTGTATTTTATCTGAAAAGACATCCGATATAATTCCTGCGCATGGAAAAGACCCTTTCGTCGCCGACGAGAACATAATCCGCCAATAATATCTCCAGCCCGTCAAAGATAGTGAAGATCTTTTCCACAAACTCATTGTCTGCCGCCTCGGACAAAGGCAGCCGCATACAGCGTCTGCGGGATACTGCCACGGTAGCGGCTTTCCTTGTGAGCGCCATGGATATCATGTGCCGCAGATCGAGGTCTTTGGGGGATCTTACTCCCCAGCCGAATTTTTCGGTATAGAACGGTGTGAAATTATGTGAATAGAACAGCATGAACTCAAAGCACTGTTCGGGCTCCCCGGAAAGAGAGCGGAACATCATCTTATGAAGCTCATCGAGGAATTCTTCACCATTGCTGGTGTCCCTGTCATCATTATCGATAAAGGCGTTGGTATTCCGCAGATGATCGAACCGCTCGGTATATAATCCGGAGATCAGCCTGAAGAACCTCATCGCCTTATCACTGTTTATGCCCGCAGCACGCAGCTCTTTCTCGTCCGCGGCGATAAATGCCGAAAGCGAGCCGAAATGCTCGAGCAGAAGATGAGCCCGTTCGTTCTGATCCCTGCGTGGATAGGCATAAAACAGCATCATCTCTATTATCTGATGCTCACTGAAGCCCTCAAATCCTGTTTCCAGATACCGTGCGAACACACGCTGTCTGTGTCCCGCATGGAGATTACTATCCTTATCCGCCATTGGATATCACCTTTACCGTCATAATACACCGGATCCATACGTAAAGCGCATGGATCGCGTTCTTCTGATTAACGGAATTATAACACAGATCTGCTGATTTGTCAAGCAGTTTCTTTCAGCCTGCTGATATTTCCGCTGCCGTTCAGATATCCTGTGTACTGCAGATATATGACAGACAGCGATCCGCAGTCCACTGGCAATATATACAATTTACAAAATGAAAAAACAGCTTTTATTTACAGGGGCAGACTGTACAGATGTTGACAAAATCCCGCAAATGAGTTATAATAGAATATAATGCTTGAATATTATGTTTTTTCGGCGAAAGTAAAACGGGCACTGCCCGAATTGAAGGTGGAGTAGATCAAATGGGACTTTTAGACGGTCTTTTCGGCAATTACAGTAAGCGTGAACTTAAAAAGATAGAGCCTATCAAGGAAAAGGTCCTCGCAATGGAGGAATATTCGGCTCTGTCCGAGAAGGAGCTCAAGGGCAAGACCAAAGAATTCCGTGAGAGACTTGAAGGCGGAGAATCACTCGATTCGATAATGCCCGAGGCGCTCGCCACGGTGAGAGAAGCCGCATGGCGCGTTCTCGGAAAGAAGCCCTATCCCGTACAGATAGTCGGCGCGATAGTTCTCCAGCAGGGACGTATCGCCGAGATGCGCACCGGTGAGGGCAAGACCCTCGTTGCTGCCTGCGCGTCCTACCTCAACGCCCTCGAAGGCAAGGGCTGCCATGTCGTTACCGTTAACGACTACCTCGCAAAATCGCAGTCGGAGGAAATGGGAAAGATATACCGCTACCTCGGGCTCACCATAGGCTGCATAATCCACGACCTCGACAACGACGAACGCCGCGCCGCATACAACTGTGACATCACCTACGGCACGAACAACGAGTTCGGATTTGACTACCTGCGTGACAACATGGTCATCTACAAGTCGGAAAAGGTGCAGAGAGAATTCAACTTTGCCATCGTCGATGAGGTCGACTCCATCCTCATAGATGAAGCCCGAACACCGCTCATCATCTCCGGACGCGGCGACAAATCCACCGAGCTCTATACCCTCGCAGACAAGTTCGCAAAATCGCTGAGAGCGCATATCGTCGTTGAAATGGATGACAAGGTCGATCAGGAAGAGGCTGTTGCCTCGGACGATGCAGACTACATCATAGACGAAAAGGCAAAGACTGCCACCATCACCGCACAGGGCGTGAAAAAAGCAGAAAAATTCTTCAATGTGGAAAACCTCTACGATGCCGATAATTCCACACTGCTCCACCATGTCAACCAGGCGCTCAAGGCTAACGGCGTCATGAAGAACAACATAGATTACATCGTCAAGGACGGCGAGGTCATCATCGTCGATGAATTCACCGGACGTCTCATGATGGGACGCCGCTTCAACGACGGTCTGCATCAGGCTATCGAGGCGAAGGAGGGCGTAAAGGTCGCTCACGAATCCAAGACCCTCGCAAGCATCACCTTCCAGAACTTCTTCCGTCTCTACCACAAGCTCTCCGGTATGACCGGTACCGCTATGACCGAGGAGGACGAGTTCAGGGAGATCTACAAGCTCGACGTTATCGAGATACCCACCAACCGCCCCGTTCAGCGTATCGACCACCCCGATGTGGTCTATAAGACCGAGAACGGCAAGTTCAGGGCAGCTATCGAACAGATAGTGGAGTGCCACGAAAAAGGTCAGCCCGTGCTCGTGGGTACCATTTCGATAGATAAATCGGAGAAACTCTCCAAAATGCTGAAGGCAAGGGGCATCAAGCATGAAGTCCTCAACGCGAAGCAGCATGAAAAAGAAGCACAGATCGTCGCTCAGGCGGGCAAGCTCGGCGCCGTTACCATCGCCACAAATATGGCAGGACGCGGAACCGATATCCTGCTCGGCGGTAACGCTGAATTCCTCGCAAAAGCCGA
>CAMVPV010000106.1 GCA_947169455.1 uncultured Clostridia bacterium
CTGCGAGCGCAGTTCCGCGGCGTTCGACAGATTGCCGTTATGCGCTATCGCCATACGTCCTTTACGGTGATTTACCACGATCGGCTGACAGTTGCGGCGGTCATTCCCGCCGGTGGTGGAATATCGTACATGACCCACCGCTATGTTACCGTGCGGGAGCTCCGAAAGCACCTGCTTCGTGAACACATCGCCCACAAGACCCGTATCCTTGTGCGCAGCGATAACGCCGTCATCGCTGACCGCTATCCCGCAGCCTTCCTGTCCGCGGTGCTGCAATGAATACAGCCCGTAATAGACAAGCTCCGCGAGCGTGTCCTTTTTCTGCGAATATATCCCGAAAATCCCGCATTCTTCATGGATACCGCTCATATCGCGCCGTCCTTGTTCATGAGGTACGAATCGACCTCCGCTGCGCAGTCCCTGCCTTCGCGTATCGCCCACACCACGAGCGACTGACCTCTGTGCATATCACCCGCCGTGAACACCTTTTCAACGCTCGTTTTATAGTGACCGTTTCCGGTGCTCACGCAGTTCCGCTGTGTGAGATCAACGCCGAACGCCTTTGTGATGTACTGCTGTGCTCCGGTAAATCCGGCTGCTATCAGTACAAGCTCTGCGGGAATGATCTCCTCGCTGCCCTCAACAGGAACGGGTCTGCCGCTCTCAAATGACAGCTTTACGATCTCGACCGCAGTCAGCCTGCCGTCGTCATCCTTTATGAAGCGCTTTACTGTTGTACGGTATATCCTCGGGTCGCTGCCGAATACCGCTATCGCCTCCTCCTGACCGTAATCGGTCTTGAGGACTTTAGGCCATTCCGGCCACTGATTGTTTTCGGTGCGGCACTCCGGCGGCTTCGGCATCATCTCAAGCTGAACGACGCTGCGGCAGCCGTGGCGTATCGCAGTTGCGGCACAGTCGTTTCCTGTATCTCCGCCGCCGATAACAACGACATTCTTGTATTTTGCGCTGATATACTTCCCGCCCTGTGTCTCCGGGTCGAGAACCTTTTTCGTGGTGGCTGTCAGAAAATCCACTGCGAAATATATGCCTTCCGCATCGCGCCCGTCCGCATTTATATCGCGCGGCTGAGATGCACCGCAGGCGAGAACGACTGCGTCATATCCCGACAATACCTCATCGGCGGAGATATCCTTTCCGATATCGGTGTTCATGCGGAAAGCTATGCCCTCTTCTTCCATAAGCGCTGTCCTGCGTGCGATGATATGCTTTTCAAGCTTCATGTTCGGTATGCCGTACATCAGCAGACCGCCGGGACGGTCGCTGCGCTCGAATACCGTTACGCTGTGACCGTATCTGTTGAGCATCTGTGCGCAGGCGAGCCCGGCAGGTCCGGAGCCTATCACTGCGACTTTCTTTCCGGTGCGATGTTCCGGCGGACAAGGCTTTATATATCCCGTTTCAAACGCTCTTTCGATTATCGCATATTCATTTTCCTTTACCGTGACTGCTTTGCCGTCAAGCCCGTTGGTACAGGATTTTTCACAGAGCGCGGGGCATACACGCGAGGTGAATTCCGGGAACGAGCTCGTCAGCAGGAGCCTTTCCGCAGCTTCGTCCCACAAGCCCTTGTAGATCAGTTCATTCCATTCGGGGCAGAGATTCCCGAGCGGGCACCCGGACGCCATACCTCCGAGCACTGCACCCGACTGACAGAACGGCACTCCGCAGTTCATGCAGCGGGCAGCCTGTTCACGGCGCTTTTCCTCTTCGAGCGGGAAATGGAACTCCCTGTACCCGATTATCCTTTCAAGCGGCTTTACCGCGGTATTATCAATACGTTCATATTCAAGAAATCCGTCCGGCTTTCCCATTTCCATCACCCCCTCATCGCCTCAAATGCTTTGATGCGAGCCTGTTCCGCAGTCATACCCGCGGAGATATATTCCCTGGTCAGCCCGGTCACCTTCTTGTAATCGTGCGGTATGACCTTCTTGAATTTCGGAAGATATTCTGCAAAATGATCAAGTATCCTGCTTCCGAGAGCCGAACCGGTATATTTTACGTGTTCCTCTATCAGACCGCGCAGCGTCCGGATATCTTCCTCTTCTTCAACATGGTAATATCCGACGAGTGAGCGGTTGAGCTTGGTATAAAGGTCGTTTTCGGGATCAAGGACATAAGCTGTCCCTCCGCTCATCCCGGCGGCGAAATTCTTTCCGACCGTTCCGAGTATGACCGCCGTTCCGCCCGTCATATACTCGCAGCCGTGATCGCCTGTGCCTTCAACTACCGCCGACGCTCCCGAATTCCTCACGCAGAAGCGCTCGCCCGCGATGCCGTTTATGAATGCCTTTCCGGAAGTCGCCCCGAACAGTGCCACATTTCCGATGATGATGTTTTCCTCGGCTTTCAGCGGGCTGTTCTTCGACGGGAACACCGCGAGCGTTCCGCCCGAAAGTCCCTTTCCGAAATAGTCATTGGAGTCGCCCTCAAGGGTCATCGTCAGTCCCTCAGGTATAAATGCACCGAACGACTGTCCGCCTGCGCCCTTTGCGGAAACGATGTATGTATCGGCAGGAGCTTTGCGCCCGTGCCTTGTGATGTACGAACCGAGAAGCGTTCCGAAGGTACGGTCAAGATTGGTCACATCAACACTGATCTGTGCCTTTTCTCCTTTTTCTATCGCATCTGCGAAATGCGGTATCAGCAGCATTTCGTCCTTGGTCTTTTCAAGTGCGAAATTGAATTTTCTTTCGGGGATATGATGCACCGCACACACGGGAACATCGAGTATCCTTCCGAGATCGAGCCTGCTTTCCGGCGACCCCTCCGGAGCATCCTTCCTTTTCAGCAGGTCGGTGCGCCCTACGAGCTCATCTACCGTGCGCACACCGAGCCGTGACATATACTCACGCATATTCTCCGCTATGAAGCGCATGAAATTGATGATATATTCCGGCTTGCCGCGGAAACGCTTACGCAGCTCGGGATCCTGTGTCGCAACTCCCACGGGACAGGTATCGAGGTTGCAGACCCTCATCATCACACAGCCCATCGTTACCAGCGGTGCAGTCGCAAATCCGAATTCCTCTGCGCCGAGACAAGCTGCTATCACAACGTCCCTTCCGGTCATCAGCTTGCCGTCCGTTTCGATGACGATCTGCTCACGCAGTCCGTTCCGCACAAGCGTCTGGTGCGCCTCCGCAAGTCCGAGCTCCCACGGCAGACCCGCATTATGTATCGAACTGTACGGTGCCGCGCCCGTTCCGCCGTCATGACCGGAGACGAGTACGAGCCCCGCGCCTGCCTTTGCGACGCCTGCGGCTATCGTTCCGACACCCGCCTCGGAAACGAGCTTCACCGATATGCGCGCATCCTTGTTGGCGTTCTTGAGGTCATATATAAGCTGCGAAAGGTCTTCTATCGAATAGATATCATGATGCGGCGGCGGTGATATCAGCGCCACGCCCGGTGTCGAGCGGCGCGTTTTCGCTATCCACGGATACACCTTTCCTCCCGGCAGATGACCTCCCTCACCGGGCTTTGCGCCCTGCGCCATTTTTATCTGGAGTTCCTTTGCGGAATTGAGATATTCCGAGGTCACGCCGAAGCGCCCCGACGCTACCTGCTTTATCGCGGAGCATCTGTCATTATCGGTGCCGGCAGATCTTATGCGTTCTTCCTCTTCTCCGCCCTCGCCGCTGTTGGAGCAGCCGCCTATGCGGTTCATAGCGAGAGCCATGCACTCATGCGCTTCCTTGGATATCGAGCCGTAGGACATCGCTCCTGTCTTGAAGCGGCGCATGATGCTCTCAGCACTCTCGACCTCATCTATCGGGATCCCGCTTTCTGGAAATGCAAATTCCAGAGCGGAGCGTATCGTGATGTGACGGTCATCGCCGTCGATCACCTCGGTGTATTTCCTGAATATCTCATAATCGTTCTTCCACGCTGACTGCTGCAGCAGATGTATCGCGCGCGGATCGTACAGATGATCCTCGCCGCCCTGCCTGTACCGATGATTTCCGACATCGGTGAGACCGTTCCGCAGTATATTCGCATTCGGTGCAAATGCTTTTTCGTGAAGTCTGCGCGAACGCGCTTCTATATCGTTCAGTGTGATGCCGCCGATCCTGCTCAGCGTGTCCGGGAAATATTCGTCGCACACTTCCTTTGATATGCCGAGCGCTTCAAATATCTTTGAGCCCTGATAGGACTGTATCGTGGAGATGCCCATTTTCGCAGCGATCTTCACTATACCCGAAACGACTGCTTCTGTATAATCGTTCACAGCGAGCGTGTAATCCTTGCCTATCTGTCCGCGGCGGATGAGATCGCGTATCGTATCAAGTGCGAGATAGGGGTTCACCGCACCCGCACCGAATCCGAGCAGCGCCGCAAAATGATGCACCTCGCAGGGCTCCGCTGTCTCGACTATCAGCGACATGGATGTATCCATACGTGTGCGCACAAGGTAAGAATTCAGCGCCGACACTGCAAGCAGCGAGGGTATCGCAAGATGTTCGCTGTCAACGCCCCTGTCGGTGAGAATGAGTATCGCCGCATTGTTTTCGTGCGCTCTCTCAGCCTGTTCATACAGCGAATCTATCGCCTGCTCGAGGGTCATATCCTTTGTGTAGAGCATCGAGATGTCTGCGGTACGGAACCAGTCCGAGGCGGTATGGCGTATCTTCATCATCTCGGTGTTTGTGAGTATCGGATTATGTATTTTCAGAACGCGGCAGTTGTTCTCGTCCTCTTTGAGGATATTTCCCTCAAATCCGAGATAAACGCTCGATGAGGTGACTATCTTTTCGCGTATGCTGTCTATCGGCGGATTGGTCACCTGTGCAAACATCTGCTTGAAATAATCGAACAGCGGCGGGTCTTTTCTCGAAAGCACCGCGAGCGATCTGTCCGTTCCCATCGAGCCGACCGGTTCGCCGGCGTTCATCGCCATCGGAACTATCACCGAGGACAGCTGTTCGTAGGTGTATCCGAAATATTTCTGAAGCCGCAGAAGCTCGCCGCCCTCATGGGTTATCGTCTTTTTGTTCGGGACCTTCAGCTCGTTCAGCCTGAAAAGATGCTTGTCCAGCCACTCTCCGTAGGGCTGACGGTGCGCGTATCCGTTCTTTATATCATCATTGTCGAACAGCTTTCCCTGCACCGTATCCACAAGCAGCATCTTTCCGGGATGCAGACGTTCCTTTCTGATGATATGCGTTTCATCCAGATCGAGCGCACCCACCTCCGATGAGAGTATCAGTTCATCGGTATCGGTCAGGTAGCAGCGCGAGGGGCGCAGTCCGTTGCGGTCGAGCACTGCGCCGCATATATCGCCGTCCGAAAAGATTATCGAAGCGGGACCGTCCCACGGTTCGAGCATACTTGCATAATACTGGTAGAAATCGTGAAGGGCGCGGTTCATCGTGTCGGAATGCTGCCACGGCTCCGGTATGCACATAGTCACCGCGAGCGGGAGAGGCACTCCCGACATCATCATGAATTCAAGAGTATTGTCAAGGCGCGCCGAATCGGAACCGGTAACATCTATAAACGGGAAGATATCGCGGAACCTTTCTTCAAGTACGTCAGAATGGAGTATGCTCTCGCGGGAGAGCATCTTGTTGACATTGCCGGTGATGGTGTTTATCTCACCGTTGTGGACGATAAGGCGGTTCGGATGTGAGCGTTTCCATGAAGGCTCCGTGTTCGTGGAAAATCTCGAATGTACGAGGGCTATCGCGCTTTCGTACCTGCCGCCCGAAAGGTCGTCATAGAAGCGTCGGAGCTCCGAAACGAGGAACATACCCTTATATACTATCG
>CAMVPV010000107.1 GCA_947169455.1 uncultured Clostridia bacterium
GTTAAGCCTGCATCAAAAAACAATTAATAATTTCCCGCCGTATCGCTCAAAATACGTGCGGAAAAAATTTTTTCAAAAACCACTTGACAAACCGGAATTATTGTGATATCATAGTAAACGAACTGAATATCATGCTTTGTTTTAAATCCTGTGAGCAAAGGTAAGTAGCTGTTATGTCGGCATTTCAGAGAGCCTCCGGCGGTGTGAGTGAGGTATGTACGGTATCAGTGAATGGATTTGTGAGGAGCCGGGGGAAATTTTATGAAGAGTATCCCGCGCCGCGTTTCCTGCGTTAGTGTGAAGGGGTATTGATGCCTTAGGCTGCGTACTTTGATTATGCCGTTTACCGCCGATGTACCCTCATGAGGCGGCTTTTTTATGCCGCGAAATCGGGTGGCACCGCGAACATATTTCGCCCCGATACCAGACATCTGTGTTGTTTGGTATCGGGGCTTTTCTCATTTACATAATCATCCACAGCAAATCTGCCATGAAAGGAACGATCATCATGACACTTGATGAAGCGAAAAAACTCGCACAGTCCGGGGATTACGGATATATCCCCATAAGCACGGAGCTCTTCTCGGATATGCGCACTCCCGTAGAAGTACTGAAGATCCTGAAGGGCGCCTCCTCTCACTGCTATATGCTCGAAAGCGCCGAGGACAAGAAGCAGTGGGGACGATTCACCTTTCTCGGCTATGACCCCAAAGCCGAGCTCACCTGCAAGGACGGAACAGTAAAGCTCACACGGAACGGCATCACCGAGGAATACCGCTCGGATGCCCCCGCAGATATCATAAGAAAGCTGCTCAGAGAACACCGCAGCCCGCAGATAAAGGAGCTCCCGCCTTTCACGGGCGGACTTGTCGGCTACTTTTCCTATGATTACATAAAGTACGCCGAGCCCTCGCTGAACCTCGATGCGGAGGATTCGGAGAATTTCAACGATGTTGACCTGATGCTGTTCGATAAGGTGATAGTATTCGACAACTTCCGCCAGAAAATGATACTCATCGTCAATATCTGCACGAAGGACATCGAAAATTCATACAGAAAAGGCGAGGAAGAGCTTGCCCGCATGAAGGAGCTCATTCTTCACGGAGAACGCGCACACGGCACTCACGGAAAGATGACCTCCCCCATACGCGCTCTGTTCACCAAAGAGGAATACTGCGCGATGGTCGAAAAAGCCAAGCATTACATACGTGAGGGCGATATATTTCAGGTGGTGCTCAGCAACCGCCTCGATGCGGATTTTGAAGGCAGTCTGCTCGATGTTTACCGTATTCTCCGCACCACGAACCCCTCGCCGTATATGTTCTATTTCTCCGGCGATGATATGGAGATATCCGGTGCTTCTCCCGAAACTCTCGTAAAGCTTGAAAACGGTGTGCTGCACACGTTTCCGCTCGCAGGTTCAAGACCCCGCGGAAAGACATACGAGGAGGACATCGCACTCGAAAAGGAGCTTCTGGCGGACGAAAAGGAGAAAGCCGAGCACAATATGCTCGTCGATCTCGGACGCAACGACCTCGGCAGGATAAGCGAATTCGGCTCGGTAGAGGTCGAAAAGTATATGTCGGTGGAGAGATACTCCCACATAATGCATATCGGCTCAACTGTCCGCGGAACTATCCGTGAGGACTGCGACGCCGCAGACGCCGTATCTGCGATACTCCCTGCTGGAACTCTCTCCGGCGCTCCCAAGATAAGGGCGTGCGAGATAATCAACGAGCTGGAAAACAACAAGCGCGGGATATACGGCGGCGCGATAGGCTATCTCGATCTCGCCGGGAACCTCGATGTATGCATAGCGATACGCTCGGCGTTCAAAAAGAACGGAAAGGTATTTATCCGTTCCGGCGCCGGGATAGTCGCAGACAGCGTTCCCGAAAAGGAATACGAAGAGAGCATCAACAAGGCAAGGGCGGTCCTTGAAGCGCTTGAAAAAGCGCAGGACGGCATTGAGTAAGGGGGCGGCATCATGATACTTTTAATTGATAATTACGACAGCTTTTCATACAATCTCTATCAGCTCATCGGAGCGATAGACCCGGATATAAAGGTCATACGCAATGACGAACTGACCATACCCGAGATAGAGGCGCTCCGCCCCGACCGGATAATCATCTCCCCCGGACCCGGACGTCCCTGTGACGCAGGCGTATGCATCGAAGCGGCGCGCACCCTCGGCAAAACGATCCCGCTGCTCGGCGTGTGCCTCGGACACCAGTCGATCTGCGAGGCTTTCGGAGCGGAGATAACCTATGCAAAACAGCTGATGCACGGAAAATCCTCCGTTCTCGAACTCGATACCGGCAGCCTGCTGTTCAGCGGACTTGACAAAAAAATAACCGCCGCAAGATATCATTCCCTTGCTGCTGATGAAAAGACCATGCCGGAATGCCTGAAGATCACCGCACGCACCGATGACGGCGAGATAATGGCAGTCGAACATAAGGAATATCCTATATACGGAGTACAATTCCATCCCGAATCGATCATGACACCCGACGGCAAAACAATACTTGACAATTTTATTAAGCAGAAAAACTGCACAGATAAATGAGCGGATACGGACAATAAAACAAAGCAGAATGAACGCAAAGATAAACAGCGCCGTGACCGCTTGAAAGGAAGGATCACCATGATAACAGAAGCAATAAAAAAACTCGCTGTAAAGGAAGACCTCTCGGAAGAGACAGTTGAACAGACAATGGACGAAATAATGAACGGCAAGGCAGACCCCGTTCAGATAGCCGCTTACCTCACAGCACTCAGCATGAAGGGCGAAACTATCGAGGAGATAACCGCATCCGCCAAGGGAATGCGCCGCGCCGGCACGCCCCTTGCACACGAGGGCAGCGTTTTTGAGATAGTAGGCACCGGCGGCGACTGCTCAAATTCGTTCAATATATCCACCACCGCTTCGATAGTCATCGCGGCAGGCGGCGTAAAGGTCGCAAAGCACGGCAACCGCGCCGCTTCGAGCAGATCGGGCGCAGCCGACTGCTTCGAGGCACTCGGCGTGAATATCTCGCCCGACCCCGAAAGGAACTCAGAGATACTCAGGAAGTGCGGTATGTGTTTCCTGTTCGCACAGAAATATCATTCGGCAATGAAATATGTCGCTCCCGTGAGAAAAGAACTCGGGATAAGGACAGTTTTCAATTTCTTAGGTCCCCTCACTAATCCCGCCGCAGCTGATACACAGGTCATGGGCGTGTGCGATGAAGCATTGGTGGAACCGCTCGCGCACGTTCTCGCAAACCTCGGTGTCAAGCGCGGGATGACCGTGTATGGAACCGACCGCCTCGATGAGATATCCATTTCCGCACCCACAAAGGTATGTGAGTTCGAGAACGGCAATTTCAGAAGCTATGAAATACGCCCCGAGGATTTCGGCATGAAGAGCGCTCCCCGCGAGGAGATAGTCGGCGGCACAGGCGCGGATAACGCAAAGATATCGCTTGGCATACTCAAAGGTGAGATAAAGGGCGCAAAGCGCGATATCGTCCTGCTGAATGCCGGCTTCGGGCTTTACCTCGCCGGCAAGGCAAATTCTCCCGCTGAGGGCATCAGCCTCGCCGCAGAGATTATCGACAGCGGCAAGGCGCTCGAAAAGCTGAACGAATTCATCGCCGCATCGAACGAAGGAGCCGCCGCATGATACTTGATGATATCGTAATTTACCGCAGGGAGCAGCTTGCAAAGGAAAAAGAGCGCATCCCGTCTGCCGAGATAAAAAAACGTGCGGAGAAGATATCCGCACCCTGCCGCGGGTTCGGGAACGCGCTGAAAAAAGACGGTATTTCCGTGATAGCCGAGGTCAAGAAGGCATCGCCCTCGAAAGGGCTGATACAGCCCGATTTTGAACCTGTGAGGGTCGCCTGCGAATACGAAAAGGCGGGAGCGGCTGCGGTATCCTGCCTCACCGAGGAGCACTATTTCATGGGCAGCTCCGCATATCTCTCGCAGATACATGAAAATATATCCTTACCGGTGCTCCGCAAGGATTTCATCATCGACCCATATCAGATATACGAGGCGCGGGTCATCGGCGCAGACGCGATACTTCTTATCGCTGCGCTGCTCGACAGGAAAACGCTCTCCGAATACCGCGATATCGCAGGATATCTCGGCATGGACGTGCTCGGAGAGTCACACAATGAAAAGGAAGCAGAGGATATCCTCGAAGCGGGATGCAGGGTCGTCGGGATAAACAACCGCGATCTCAAGACCTTTGAGGTCTCGCTGAAAAACACCGAACGCATCATCGGTATGATACCCGACGACCGCGTGAAGGTCTCCGAGAGCGGCATTTCAACGAATGATGATATGCGTTTTCTGAAAAGCCTCGGCGCAGATGCAGTGCTCATCGGCGAAACACTCATGCGCAGCGGCAGCATAAACGATAGCATGAAGATGCTCACCTCGGGAGTATGAACATGAAGATAAAGTTCTGCGGGATACGCCGCGAAGAAGATGCACTTTTTCTTAATGAATTCCCGCCCGACTATGCGGGGTTCGTATTCGCTCCGAGCCGCCGGCGGATAACTCCGGAACAGGCAGCTGCGCTCAGGGATATACTGCTGCCGCAGATAAAGACGGTCGGGGTGTTCGTAAATGCTCCGCTCGAAGAGCTTGCCCGCTGCACCGGAGTTATCTCGGTATGGCAGCTGCACGGCGATGAGGATGAGAACTATATCAATGAGCTGCGGGATATCTTACCGGAAAACAGCGAGATATGGAAAGCTGTTCGGGTGCGCTCGGCGGATGATATCACAGAAGCGGCAGCACTGCCCGCCGATATGCTCCTGCTGGATGCTTTTTCACATGACGCCGCAGGCGGCACCGGAAAGACCTTCGATCACAGTGTGATAGAGCAGGCAGATATCGGAAAGCCGTTCTTTCTGGCGGGCGGGATAGATATCTCGAATATCGGTGATATCATCGGAAAAATCTCGCCGCATGGCATCGACATAAGCAGCGGCATCGAAACGGACGGCGCAAAGGATCGTTCAAAGATAGAAGCTATAATGAACTTTTTGAGAAAGGCATGATATTTATGGAAAAAACAGGTAGATTCGGGGATTTCGGCGGACAGTACGTTCCCGAGACCGTTATGAACGCCGTTCAGGAACTTGAAGCGGCTTACAATAAATACATCGACGATGAGGATTTCAAAAAAGAGCTCGCAGATCTGTACCGCAATTACGCCGGCAGACCTTCTATGCTCTACTACGCCGAAAAGATGACCAAGGATCTCGGCGGGTGCAGGATATACCTCAAAAGAGAAGATCTCAACCACACCGGCTCGCACAAGATAAACAACGTTCTCGGTCAGCTCCTGCTTGCGAAGAAAATGGGCAAAAAGCGCATAATCGCCGAGACAGGTGCCGGTCAGCACGGCGTTGCGACCGCTACGGTATGTGCTCTCATGGGCTTGGAATGCTGCGTATATATGGGACGCACCGACACCGAAAGACAGTCTCTGAACGTATATCGCATGGAACTTCTCGGCGCGAAGGTAGTTCCCGTTGACAGCGGCACTGCCACATTGAAGGACGCTATCAACGAAGCTATGCGCGACTGGGCGACCAACGTCGAAACGACTTTCTACTGCATAGGCTCGGTGATGGGACCGTACCCCTACCCCGAAATGGTGCGCAATTTCCAGAAGATCATCAGTGAAGAGATACGCGAACAGCTCATTGAAAAGGAAGGAAAGCTGCCCGACTGTG
>CAMVPV010000108.1 GCA_947169455.1 uncultured Clostridia bacterium
GTGGGTAGTAATATTAAATAATGTGAACACTGCGGATTCAGGTTTATAATAATAATCATTTATTGATAATGACGATACTGCACGGAATTATTTGTTGAAAATAACGGTCATTTTTTCGGTGACTTATAATAAATAATATGTTATAATGATAGTATCGAACCGTTGTAAAGGAGGCGTGTGTTATTTGAAAATAAAAAAGCTTTCTACAAAAGCTGCACTTGTTGTCGGCATGGTCGAAATTATTATTATGACAGTGCTTTAAATCATTACATGACATCACTTCTCAGAACAAAAGCCCTGCGCGACATGAATGTTGTCGCTATGGACAGGGCGGAACTCGTGGAAACATATATCGATCGCTGCTGTGATTTCGTTTACGGGTACAGCAAATCCGCAGAGATACGTGAAGTTCTTCAGTACAGTGATGATGAGGGATATATCGATGCAGCACGCGCACTTACAAAAAAGTATGCGGAGGGTTATGATAATATCGAGGGACTTTATGTCTGTAAATGGGATACTTACGTTCTTGCACACATAAACCCTGATTCGGTGGATAAGACCTTCCGTGACGCTGATTCTGCGGCAGCACTCGAAAAAAGGATACGCGCCGAGGGAAAGGCCTTCTGTACCGGGATAGTTCTCGCGCCCGTTACAAAGCGCATGGTCATCCCGGTATATGCACCGGTATATGACGGACACGGCAGGGCGATAGGTTTTTCCGGTGCTGCATTCTATACCGACGCACTTTCATCGCGGCTCGGTGCACTCACCGATTCTGATAACGTGAATATAGGCTATTCCCTTATAAATGCAGAAACGCTCGATTACATTTTCGATGACGATGCTTCTCTTGTCGGTAAAAGATGCGAGGATAAGCGTATCCTTGATGCAGCTGAAAAGTTTTCATCGGGAGAGTATTCCGAAAAGAATTTCAGCTATGTCACCAGTGACAATGTTGTTTCCTGCTATTATATGAAAAACAGGAACTGGATGTTTGTTGTGCGTGAAAAGAATGCCGACGTTTTCGGCATAGTTAATGATGTGCGTTCCGCGCTTGCTGTGATCTGTGTGATAATCACGGTAGTGATGGTAATTATCTGCGCGGTCAGCGTGAATAAGCAGATGAATCCTATCGGCGCCATACAGCGGCAGATCGTCCGTTTCAAATCGAACGATTTCTCCCATGAACATGACATCGACATATATACCGACAGGAGCGATGAGATCGGTACCATAGCTGCGGCGGTCGCCGAACTGCATACTGTGCTTGAAAATCAGTATGAGCTTTTCCACGATATGATAGAGGCGCAGACCGTCGGAACTATCGTTATCGATCCGGATGAGAACAGGATAATCCTTATGAACCGCACCGCCTGTGAGATGTACGGTATCACCGAAAAGAATGCGGAAAATGTCACAACGGCTGATATCCGTGCGAAACTCAGTGAGGAGTCGCTTGAAAAGATAGACGGATATATGGCGGAAGTGAAAACGGGCAGTGAGGACGTTTCCATCGAAGCGGAGATAATCCCCGATGAGGAACGGAAGATACATACCCTTATCCGCGCAAAGAACGTTACTCTTTCAAACAATGACAACGTGATAATCTTTTCGCTGATGGATATAAGCGAGCAGAAAAAGCTCGAAGAGGAGCTTCTGATCCTTTCCGAGACAGATTTCCTTACAAGTATATGCAACCGCAGGAGCGGGGAATACCGGATAGAAAATTCCATAAAGGAAGGCACGCTCGGAATGTTCTGTCTGTTTGACGTCAATAAGTTCAAATATGTAAATGATAATTTCGGTCATTCGGTCGGTGATCAGGTGCTTGTGAGCATAGCGGAAACGATGAAGAAAACGTTCCGTACCTCAGATGTGCTGATACGTCTCGGCGGAGATGAATTTGTCGTATTTGCGGCTAACGTCCATGATGAGGATATAGGACGCAGGGTGCTTGACAGATTCATGGCAAACATAGAGAAAATCGATATTGCTGAACTTAACGGACATATTATAACGATAAGTCTGGGCGCACTCATAATGACGGAGGAGGATACTTTTTCAAATATGTACATAAAGACTGATTCACTGATGTACGAGTGCAAGAAAAAGGGCGGGAACAATTACGTCTTTTACGGATAACGGTGTCGTGCTGTATCGATGATCAAACAAATAATGGATGCCCGGTGTGAGCATCCATTTTGTTTGTATCATTCTATTGCATATCTGGTATCGAGACGTTCCTCAAATATCTCAACGGGCAGAGGTCTGTCAAAGAAAAATCCCTGAGCTATATTGCAATTGTTCTTCCGGAGTATCTCGACCTGTTTCAGCGTCTCAACGCCCTCTGTCACACATTCGAGCCCGATATCGCACGCCATGGAAACAACGTGCTTGAACATAAGACCTGTTGTTTCACCGGGGTCGTCATCGGTAGGCAGGAAGCACTTGTCTATTTTAAGTACGTTCCATGGTATCTCGCGGATAAGGTTCAGCGATGAATATCCCATCCCGAAGTCATCAACAGAGGTGTATATACCCTCGTTCTGCAATCCGCTTACTATTCGCTTCAGGTCGCGGAACTCAATGTCGGTCGTGGTCTCGGTGAGCTCGATCTCAATATACCTGTGCGGGATATTGCAGCTGTTTATTGTGTCCATGATGTGCTTCAGCAGATCTATATCGACGAAGTGCTTGCGGGAGAAATTCACCGAAATGCGCACGGCGCGCTTTCCCTCATCGAGCCAGCGGCGTATGTCTGTGCATACTGCTTTCAGCATATAGAAATCGAGCTGACAGATATCGGTGCTCTGTTCAAGTACAGGGATAAATTCCATGGGCGGTACGAGCTGACTGCCGTGGAACCAGCGGCAGAGCGCTTCTGCACCGACTATCTCTCCCGTGCGGACATCCACCTTCGGCTGATAGAATACGCGGAATTCATGCTCCCTCAGCGCTGTAACGAAAGCCTTCTGGATCATTATGCGGTTATCCTTCATGGCAGCTATCCTGTCATCAAAGAAGATGATAGGACCGTTTTCGTTCATCTTTGCCTGTTGCAGAGCCGGATAAATCATCTGCATGATATTAGCCGGGTTATCCGATTCAAAATCATCCGGCACCGAATAAGCACCGACCGATGAGGACACGAGAACGCGCTTGTCGTTTTCCTTGTCGTAATAAACGGGAGCTCCGTAGAGTATCTCCAATACAGCGTCTGCGGCTTCATTTCTGAAAAGTGCGGTAAAGTTATCTCCGCCGAGGCGGCAGACCACGCCGCCGTCGCCTATTGCTTCGGTAAGCATATCATAATAGTTCTTCATGACCAGGTCACCGAGGTCGCGGCCTATCTCCTGATTTATCAGTGCAAAATGCTTCAGGTTGAAGCATACTGCTATATTGCCGGGGAGCTTTCCCTGAGCGTTCTGCTGTTCGAGATAACGGATGAAGAACCGCATATTCGGATATCCGTTCTCATCGTAAAAGCCGAGCTTTTCAACTATCCGGATAAGTCTGTTGCGGCTTATCATGCTGAGCATGGCTCTGACAACGATATCGACCTTGTCATATTCCTCTTCGGAGAGCTGTTTTTCGCCCTTTTCCATATAGAATGTTGCCTTGATAACGGCACTGGTCGGAGTGGTATAGCGCTTATGATATACTATTACCTCTCCCTTTCCGTTGTCATAGTCGCACATTATCTCGCCCTTGCCCATTTTTTCGTAGGTCGGGTTCATATAGAATTCGGTGACGCCCTTGGCGAGACGGAACAGTATCGCGATATCCGTAATAATCCTGATATATTCATCACGGTCGAAGTTATTCATTCGGGTGCCCATATCGACCATTTGTTCAAGCAGAGAAAAATATTTCTCGGTCGTAGCCTTGTCCATATTTTCTCCTTCCTTCACATACTGACTGTGCGGTATATTGATACCTATATTGATGTTAACACATTTTTACAAAAAAGTCAATCACGTTTCTCACTATTTTGTTAAATTAACAATATATTAATAACTTTATGATATCATGTATATTGTTATATGCCAAAATAGAATAAAGAGGTGTTTTTATGAATATATGTCTTCTGAATGATTCTTTTCCTCCGATAATCGACGGAGTAGCAAATGCAGTCATCAATTATGCGGAGATACTTCACAAAATGAAGGGCACGGAGGTTCTCGTCGCGACCCCAGAATATCCGGATGCCGAATATGATATCTATCCGTACAAGGTGATACCGTACAGCAGTTATGATACCACCGCCATAATAAGCGGATACCGCGCGGGCAATCCTCTCTCGTCAGAGGCGATAAACGGCGTAAAGGAATTCGCTCCGGATATTATCCACACGCACTGCCCGGTCTCCTCGACCCTGATGGCGCGTATCCTGCGCAGGGAAACAGGCGCACCGATAGTATTCACCTATCATACAAAATTCGATGTCGATATCTCTGCGGCGACGAAATCGGAATTCCTGCGCCGTGAGAGCATACACGCGCTCGTTTCAAATATAAGCGCCTGTGACGAGGTGTGGACAGTCAGCCGCGGCGCCGGGGAAAATCTGCGTTCGCTCGGCTACGAGGGCAATTATAAAGTAATGAGCAACGGTGTTGATTTTGCCAAAGGGCGCGCCGATGATGAAGCTGTCCGCCGTGCGGCAGAGGGCTTTGACCTTCCCGAAGGTGTGCCGATGTTCCTGTTTGTCGGCAGGATAATGAAGTACAAGGGTCTTCCGCTGATAATAGATGCAGTGACAAAGCTTTCGGAGAACGATACCGATTACAGAATGGTGTTCGTCGGTTCGGGAAAGGATGCGGACGAGCTGAAGAATACCGTAAAGGAACGCGGCATCACGCTTTACGAGAGGACCGAAAGCGGGATCGACTGTACCCGCGGCAGCAGGGGAGCGGGAGCGGTCATCTTCACGGGACCGATATATGACCGCAATGAACTGCGTGCATGGAACACCCGCGCCGACCTTTTCCTGTTCCCATCTACCTATGATACTAACGGCATAGTAGTACGCGAGGCTGCGGCCTGTGCGCTTGCAAGCGTTCTCATAGAGGGCTCCTGCGCCGCTGAGGGAATCACCGACCGCCGCAACGGGTACATCATAAAAGAGACTGCGGAGGATATGTTCCGGCTGCTGCGCGATATTTCGGGTGATCTTGCCGATGTGAAGCGCGTGGGGCAGAATGCTATGGATGAGATTTATATTTCGTGGGAGGACAGCGTGAATGCTGCCTATAAGGAATACTGTGAGGTACTGCGCAAAAAGGAGAGCGGCGAGCTTGACCCGTACAGGCGTGGAGTGACGGAGCATCTTGTGGAAATGACAGCGGAGCTCATGGATAAATTCTCGGATGCTTCGCGCGGCAGGGAGGAATTCTACGAGAGCCTGCGTGAGGATATGTACGGCATGAAGGAGAATTTCTCCGAGGCGGAGAAATATTTCAACGATACGAAGGAAAATCTGAAAAATATACTTCGCAGCTTTGACGGCAGCATAAAGGAGGAGCTCAGAAAAGCATGGGAAAAGCAGTACTCGATAAAGGATATAACGAAACACCTCAGATAACTGAAAACGCATCGTTAAAGGGCATACGCAGCAGCTACAAGCGCATGGTGTTCTATCAGATATGGGTGCGCAGCTTCTGCGACGGCAACGGTGACGGGATCGGCGATCTCTATGGCGTGAT
>CAMVPV010000109.1 GCA_947169455.1 uncultured Clostridia bacterium
GCATGAAAACACCCCGGCTCGAACCGGGGTATTGTTTATTTCCCAATCAAAATACTCTGCTAAAGTGATTTTGCCGTTTTAAGCGGCAATACTGCTAATTATGGATATTATTTCAAAGGACCCAATCCTCCGCTCCTGAGCTTACCGGCTTTTGCTTCTTTTGAAAAAGATTCGATAAAGTGTGAAGATCATTTTCACAAATATATGTCTGAACTTTTGCAATGCATAACAAGGATGCCGAAAAGCTGATAATATCACGAACGGCGCAGTCTGAACAAACAGACTGCGCCGTTTATCGTTATTTTATCTCATTTTCTGTGTTTATTTTTCCCAGAGAGAACAGTATATATCAAGAATGTCTTTTTTGGTCACATTCTTGACGGTATTTGCGGGGCTGCCGCTTGCAAGCGCATCATCGGCCATCTTATCGATACATGACATGAACTTCTCCCTGCTGATACCGTACTCAGCAAGTGTCGGGACTTCACATATCCTGCATATCTCGCCTGTCCTTGCAAGGAATTTCTCAGCAGCAGTTTTATCATCGTCCAAAGGATCCGCCGCTCCCGTTTCACGTCCGAGCACCGCAAATCTGTCATATGTCCCGTCAAGTGCAAAACCCATACATTTTTCGAGAAGAATCGCATTTGAAAGACCGTGCGGCACATGGAACATCGCACCTATCGGTCTGCTCATTCCGTGTACTATCGTTACCGATGCATTGTTTATCGCTATCCCGGCTTCAAGCGCCGCTATCGACATCTGCGTTCTCGCTTCGGTATCATTTCCGTTTCTGTACGCCGCGGGAAGATATCTGAAAATTCGCTTCACGGCAGACAATGCAGCAGTATCTGTGAGCGGCTGTGCAAGACGCGAGGAATACGATTCTATTGCATGGGTCAGTGCGTCAAGTCCCGTTGAAGCGGTGACGCTTTGGGGCGAAGAAGCCGAAAAGTCAGGGTCTATCACTGCAAGAGATGGTATCAGACAGTCCCCTTTCAGTAGCATCTTTATACCGGTGACGCTGTCGGTGATGACGGTGAATTTAGTCGCCTCGGAGCCTGTTCCGGCTGTTGTCGGTATCGCTGCCATAGGCGGCATTTCACCCTCTATCGTTTTTCCCATAAGATCGGATATCCTGCCGCCGTTCACGGAAAGAGCCGCTATCGCTTTCATCGTATCCATCGGGCTGCCGCCTCTGACTGCGATCATACAATCGCAGCCTGCGGCTCTGTATTCAGCAAGCCCCGCATTTACCGTTCTGTCCGTGGGTTCTCCCGTGACACCGGAAAATATTGTATACCTGACACCATGCTCCGACAGCATATCCGTGAGCTGCTTAAAACGATCAAGCTTCATGACTGTGGGGCCCGTGACGATCAGCACGCTTTTTCCCATTGTGCAAATATCTTTTTCGGCGAGAAACAGACTGTCCTCTCCACTTATAATTTTAGCGGGTATCTTGAATTCTCTGCTCATTCAGGTCATCCCCTGTTCAGTCTTTATCCGCTCTGAGTAAGGCATTGAGCATTACCGTTGCGCCCTCGGTACAGTGTTCTACCGAGGAAAATTCGGGTTCGCAATGAGAAAGACCATCCTTTGACTGCACGAAAATCATAGTAGTCGGGAGCATATACGATGCAAACTGTGCATCATGTCCTGCGCCGGAATGGATATACTGATGCTTTACTCCGCATTCCTCTGCGGCTTCCTTAACATAGCCGACGAGCTTCTTGTCCCAGTATACCGTATCTCTGTTCCATGCCTTCTCGACTGTGCAGGTGCAGCCTGACCATTCTCTTGCGGCGCAGCTCTTTACTATTGCAAGGACTATTTCAAGCACCTCGGGCTTTTCGTGTCTTGCATCAAATGAGAAGTCGAAATAATCAGGCACACAGGTATGTACGCAGGGGTGACAAACAACCTCACCCGTCGTGTAGACAAGATCGGCTACACCAAGCTTGTCTATCTCTTCGTGGAGATAGCACACCGCCTGAGCTGCGGCATAGAAAGCATCCTTTCTCTTAGGCATCGGGAACGTTCCCGCGTGGGTAGTCTGTCCGAAGAATTTTATGCGGTAATTGAACATACCGAGAACACAGTCAACGACACCGATATCATTTCCCGCATCTTCAAGTATCGGTCCCTGCTCGATATGGGTCTCGAACATATAAAGATATCTTTCAGGGTCAAGGCGGAACTTTTTATCACCTTTGAAGCCCGAGCTTTCGAGCGCCTCACCGAATGTCTTTGTCGGGTCGAGTATGCTCTTTGACTGCATCATATCTTCATATCTGAACTTGCTGCGGATCTCCTCAGGAAGATAGTCATAGCAAACGATGCCCGAACACATCATCGCAGGCGGATACAGAGAGCCCTCCTCATTCGTCCATATCATAGCGGTGAGCGGGTGCTTGTGCGGGATATTCTGCTCCGCTACCGTTTCAAGCACCTCCATTGCACTCATAACTCCGAGTATGCCGTCATAGTTTCCGCCGTTCTTGACGGAATCGCAGTGCGATGCCATTACGATGCGCTTTGCATCAGGGTCGCTGCCCGGAAGAGTCGCATAAATATTCGCAACATCGTCCGTTTCGATCACTGCGCCTATTTTCTCCATACGGCTGATAAATTCTTTTCTCGCCATAATTGCTTCTTCGGAGAGAGAATATCTCGTTATACCGCCGTGTCCCGCATCTCCGAATCTGCTGAACGTGGTGATCTTGTCTTCCATTCTTTTTTCGCTGCATTTATACATACAGATACTTCCTTTCCTGCTTCGGTTCATCAGCGCTGCTCGGGTACTCTCATGCAGTTCTCAAGCAGATACACTACCTCATCAGAGGTAACGATATATGCTTTTTCCTTATTTTCCCCGAGATCGAACACTACTGCGAACATGTCGTCCCAATCATTGATGTACAGCCTTGCTCTGTCCGCGCCGAACTTTTCTTTTACAAACGGTCTTATGCGTGCAAAGCCGTACAGCATACCGTCCCTCGGAACACTGAAGCTCAGTTTTCCTGCGGTCCCCCGCTTTATCATCAGCTCAACGGGTATCTCCGTCAGACCGCACGGGAGAGAAAACTGGCTGTACAGAACTGTTCTGAACCTGTCCGGTGTTACCAGCTCGGACAATTCGCACGAAACAGCGTCATTTATGGTCGCAGTCGGAATGCATCTTTTCATTGGTTATCGTAAATTCTGCATCGGGATCATATATGACTATGTCCGCGTCCTTGCCGATCTCAATGCCGCCCTTTGACTTGCAGCCGAATATCCTTGCGGGATTTGCCGAACACAGGGCTACCGCTTTTTCAAAGGATATCTTTCCGTCGTTTGCAGCCGAGAGCATATATGGATACATATTCTCTATGCCCGCGCAGCCATTTGGTATCTTTGTGAAATCATCCTTGCCCCAGTCCTTTTCTGCCGATTGGAACGGGCAGTGATCGGTAGCTACCGTGTCGATATTTCCGCGCTTTACAGCCTCCCAGAGTGCAGCCTTGCTCTCCTCGCCCTTCATCGGCGGCGAACATACGAAGTTCCTGCCGTCCTCGCGCTTATAGACTTCACTCGTGAATTCAAGATACTGCGGACAGGTCTCCGCATATATCTCATACCCCTCGTCCTTTGCCTTTGTCACGGCTTCAACGCCCTGCTTGTTCGCAAGATGAACTATGTAGAGCGGCGCTCCCGAAGCCTTCGCCCACTGTATCGCACGCTCGTCCGCTTCGCCCTCAACAAACTCCGGACGTGACATATAATGGTACCATGCACTTGTCTTGCCCTCGGAGAGATATTTCTTCGTGAGCATATTCACAAGTTCGTTGTTCTCGGCGTGTACCTCGATAAGTGCGCCCGCTTCCTTTGCTTTTTGCAGCACCTGAAAGAACACACCGTCGGTAACGCCGAAATCATATACCATGAAAACCTTGAATGAGGGAACTCCGTATTCGACACATTCGCTTATGCCCTCGATAAGACCGTTCTCAACGTCCTTTACCGCAACATGGAATGAATAATCCACCGCAGCATCGGGGGCACAGAGCGCATCGCGCCTTTTTATCGTATCGGTCATCTTTTCATTGAAATCCTGGAGCGCAAAATCGAAAACCGTTGTAGTACCGCCGCAGGCAGCCGCTCTTGTTCCTGCGAAGTAATCGTCGGATGATACCGTTCCGCCGAACGGCATAGCAAGATGAGTATGCGCATCTATCGCGCCCGGCAGCACGAGCTTGCCCGCTGCATCGACGACAGTTTCAAATTCTCACTCAGGTATGCTGTCCGCAATGCATACTAACTTTCCGTCCTTTATCCCGACATCCGCCTTTACAGTGCTGTTTGCATTGACGACCGTACCGTTCTTTATGATGATATCCATAACATCGCTCCTCACTTCTTATATACGAGTACAAGACCCGATCTCTGATATACCTGTGCGATCTCGAGAAGATCCATGCCGCCTGCGTCTGCGGATATAAGGTTGGATACCCATGTAACACCGAAATCAACCGTTCCGTTGTTTACAGCTGTCGTCTCGCCGATGTCTCCGCCGCCGGAAACTATCGTCACATCAAGACCGACTTCATCATAGCAGCCCTTTGCCTTCGCCACGAAATAGCCCATGAACTGTGCCTGTGGCAGCCACTTAAGCTGAATGGATACCTCTTTCTTTTCGGGAGCATCAAAGCTTCCGGCTGACGCATCTGTCCAGTAAGCGGTGCTGCGGATATCATCGAGAGCGAGCGACTGGAGCTTTTCTGCTGCGGCGCTGTCATCAAGCATGATATACTTCTTTGCAAGGTCGAGAGTCTGCTGCATAGCAGTCTCGTCCATTTTTCCGTATTCCGTTACCGTCTTTCCCTCTGTATCTGTCTCCACAAGCTTCTTTACCTCGGAAGCCATATACGCCTGATGATCGGATGAAACGGAAGAACCCGCTTCAAACACTATCTGAGCCGCTTCATCGGGATGCTCGCAGGCGTACTGCCAACCCTTCATCGAAGCTGCAATGAAAGCCTTTACGGTATTCGGGTTCTGCTCGGCGAATGCCTTTGTGCAGAAGAGGTTGTCTTCAAGCATTGCAACGCCCTCATCATTCATATCGATTATCCCGACGGAATCGCCGTAGCCGTAGCCGCCCTCATAGCTGTTCTTTACGAGACCGAGCTCGTTGTATGTCATTGCAGATGCAAGAGTGATCGAACCGTCGTCAAAGCCATCCATATCGAACGCCTGTGAAAGGAAACGATTCTCCTGACCGTATTTCGTAAGAAGTGCAAGTATCTCATACTCATTTCCGAGACCCCAGTTGCCGACCTTACCCTCCTGTGCTGCCGCAACTATCCTGTCAGCGTCGGAAATGTCCCCCGATGCCTGAGCTGCCGTATCAGCTCCGGCTGATGTTTCGGCAGATGCTGCCGCTGTCGTTTCTGCGGATGCGGCTGTGCCGCCGGAAGATGAACCGCAGGCGGAAAATGTTGATACGATGACTGCTGCGGCGACCAATGCCGCAAGATCTTTTTATGAGCTGTATCAGCATGAGATACGGGAACGCGATCTTCTCGATCACTCCCGACAGGCTCATAAGAAGCGCAAGAGTGAAGCCCGAAAC
>CAMVPV010000110.1 GCA_947169455.1 uncultured Clostridia bacterium
ATGAACGAGCCTGTCGAGGCGATCCATGGAAAGTACGCCGTTATCGAAGATATATGAAGTGACTATTACATGGCTCGCGCCCATTTCAAGGAACTCCGCGGCGTTCTCCGCATTTATCCCGCCGCCTATCTGCATACCGCCCGGATATGCAGCGAGAGCCTTTTTTGCCTGTTCGAGATCTTCCTCGTAAGCACCGGTGCCTGCGGGGTCGAGCATGATGATATGTCCGCCTGTGAGGTAGTACTGCTTGTAAAGATCGGCATAGTACGCGGCATCATGCTGAGAAACGAAATTCTCTGCCGCAAATCCCGTCCTGTCGTTAAGGCTGCCGCCGACTATCTGCTTTACGGCTCCTCCGTGGATATCTATACATGGTCTGAATCTCATCAGACATCACTCCTTTTTTTCATGATGTCGAGGTCCTTGTTCTTTTTGTCAGCGTAAAGAGCCTCGTCTGCCTTATCCATATGATCCTGTATATGATGCTCTGCCTCACCGCACGGGAACGAGAACGTTCCTATGCTGATCTTGACGTTGTATGGCTTGTCGCTTTTGCGGTTGTGTTCATCGGCGATCTTCTTGATACGCTGCGGGAACTCATCTATCAGCCGGTCATCGCTCACTATCGCAAGCGCCGCGAACTCATCGCCGCCTATGCGTGCAACGATATCGGTGCTCCTGAGGCCGCTCTTGAGAAAACCCGCCGCGGAGCTTATCGCGTAATCTCCGTCGTCGTGCCCGAAGGTATCGTTTATCTTCTTCAGGTTGTCGAGGTCGGCGAAGATGAGCACGGCGGTATTGCCGGAATCCTTGTTCCTCACGAGCTCAGCGTTCGCGCTTTTGTAGAAGCCGCGGCGGTTGAATACACCGGTCAGCTCGTCACACATGGACATCTTGTTGAGCAGCGTGTTATTGTTGCGTTCCTCGATGAGCGAGCCCTCCAGTCCCTTCAGCAGACCTATCATCTTTATCGCCGTGCATATCTGCGGCGTGACTGAATATACGAACGGGAAATACTTTGAATCGAGGTCGCATACGAGCAGACCGTACTGCATCTCGTTGGCAAACAGCGGAGAGAGCACTACTGTCCGGCGCACGGAGGTATCTATATACTTGTTGTCCGAGAAGGACTTCCACGGAACTATCTGGTCGTCGCCCTTCAGCGTGAACAGTTTTATTCCGTCGTGATATGCCTTCAGATAGAGCTTGTCGGGCATCGTCCACTGCGAGCCGGATTCGTTCAGGATGGGCTTTCCGTAGGTATATATGTAGCTGCTGCGGAAATGTATGCGGTACAGGTTGTTGATTATCGAATAGAAGCACTTTTCCTCATCAGCAGTGGTTATCATCATATCCTTGGTGATGTTGCTTATCAGGAAGTAGCAGAAAACGAGGTCGGACTGCCTGCGCACGCTTAGTGCGATGACATATTCCGAGAGTATGCGGTAGAAATCCTCGAACAGGCGCATTATGCGCAGATGTCTGCCGGATACCTTGCCGCTCATGCCGACCGCCGAGGACTGCGCCGCTTCGATGACCGATATGAGCGTATCATAGCCGAGCATCTCGGTGGGGTCGTTATGCTCAAGGAACTCACGGAACTTGTCGCACAGCTTGCGTTCCGGTATCTCACCGCCGCTCTTGGCGGAGGAAAGCACGTCGGAGATCACCTCCGCGAGAGCGTTCCTGACCCTTGCGGTGCGCTTGTTCATATTTGCGCCGGACATCACATTCACTATGGTGCGTGCACCGTCGATGGTGTCCATATCCTTGATAACGGAATTCAGCCTTGCGCTGTCCGAGCCGAGACCGGCGCAGCCGCAGGAATCACGCACGACGAGCGTGCAGCTGAGTTCACGCGGATCGGGCTCGATGCCGTCAGCGAGCCATTTGTACATCGCTTCAACGGCGGTATAGCCGAGAACCGCCGCATCCGCCCTTACCGTTGTGAGCATCGGTTCAACGGAGGAAGCGACCTCGGAATCATCATATCCGGTAATGAGCACGTCCTTGCCGGGTTCCAGCCCGCGCTTGCGCAGAGCAGAATATCCGCCGATGGTCATCTGATCGTTGGCGAAGCATATAGCTTCGGGCGGGTCGCCGCAGCGGTCGAGCATCTGCCCGACAGCTTCCTCGGAATATTCGGAGAAATTACCGTAGGCGATGAGCTTTTCTTCAAGTGCGCCGAGATATGCGGAAAGCCTGGTATCGGCATCAGTATTGCCTTTGGGACCGCTCACGAAAGCTATCCTGCGGCAGCCGTGCTCCTTTACGAGGTGTTCCACAACGAGCTTGATGCCGGTGCTGCCGAAATGTATGCAGGGGAAACCGCGCACCTGATTTTCCACGGTGAGCAGAGGTATCCCCTCGTATCTGTCAAGGAATGTCTTGAATTCTTCTTTTGAAACGAAAGAGCCTATCGTGCCTGCCGAAACGATGATGCCGTCGAGCCGTTCGGCACAGGCATAGCTGTACAGCACATTGTACTGATACTCATAAGCGGCATATCTTTCGTCATAGAAATCACCCTTCAGGGCGCGTCCCGGAAAGATGAACAGATTCACGTCAAGGTCTTCCGCAGCGGGAACGACGCCTTTCATAAGTGCTCTGGAATAGTCATTCTCCAGATGATGTATGAAATAACCGATATTGTATCTCTTTTTTTCAGCCATAGTCAACGCTACCGTCCTTGATAAAAATGATACTGCCGCAGGCTCACATGGAGAACACAGCTATCCAGTCTCATTCTATCACATTTATCCTAAAATTTCAACTGAATAAAGAATTTTTTGTATGTGCGTACAAAAATCATTGACATTCTTTATTAAAATGATATAATAGGATTATACAGCATCGATAATTACGACCGATTGCCCGAAAGGAGAACGCTCATAAATGGCTGACATAGTTTCGATAGGCGAGCTTATCATAGATTTTACCGATATCCCCGATCAGGATTTCATCGGCTACAAGCAGAACGCAGGCGGCGCCCCCGCGATAGTTGCCTGCATGGCATCAAAGCTGGGCGCTTCATCGGCGTTCATCGGCAAGGTCGGCGGAGATATGTTCGGAGAATTCCTGAAGGACGAGCTTGACAGGAACGGCGTTGATACGAAGGGACTCAAATTTGACAAGGATCACTGCACTTCACTTGCATTCGTGCGCCGTTCCGAAGAAGGTGAGCGTCAGTTCATGTTCTACCGCAGGAACGGCGCTGACCTCAGTCTTTCATACAGCGACGTCGATCTCAGCATAATCGACGACTGCCGCGTGTTCCACTTCGGAGCGCTCTCGCTCACAGCCGAGCCCTCGCGTTCGGCTACCGTGAATGCGGTAGAGTACGCAAAATCCAAGGGAAAGATAATCAGCTATGACCCCAACTGGCGCCCCTACCTGTGGAATTCCCGCGAGGAAGCCCTGCAGGCTGTGCGGAGCGTTCTCCGCTATGCCGACATAGTAAAGGTCTCGGAGCGCGAATTGCAGATAGTTTCCGATTCGGGAAATATGCTCCCCGGGATCGCGCGCCTTTTCGATATCGGTGTGAGCATCGTATGTATAACGCAGGGCGCAAAGGGATGCATAATCGCATCTAAGCGCGGTATCGAGAACTGCCGTGCTTTCCGCACCGAAACAGTAGATACGCTCGGCTCGGGCGACTGTTTCCTCGGCGCTTTCCTGTACAAGCTGCTCGAAAAAACAAAGCCCGTGCAGGATATCACGGGCGAAGAGCTGCGCGAAATGGCGACCTTCGCAAATGCCTGCGGAGCGCTCGCCGCAACTAAGAAGGGCGCGCTCTCCGCGATGCCCGACCTTGAAACAGTCACCGATTTCATCGCAAATTACAAGGAAGATATATTCTGATACATTCGCCGGTTCCCGGGGATATACATCCCGGAACAGCGCACAGTACATCTACAGGAACAATATTATCAGCATTGCCGATATCAATGCTCCCGCCGCCGCTGCCGAAAGAGCTATCAGAAGCTCCGGCAGACCGGGGCGGCATCTTTTTGCCCTGCGGAGCCCGGTCAGGCTTTCCATGTAATATTCCGCCTCTGCCCGGAGCTCTTCCTCATTGAGAGAGGTGCATCCGGGGCGGACATAAAGTATTGCCTTGTCAAAAGCGCCGCCTTTCGCATTTATCTCAACGATGCGGCGGTTAACGCCCTTTATCATCATGACATCACTTCCGTTCATTTACGATTATTGACGTTTTCCGAGCATTATATTCACCGGGGGAGAACGCGCCAAAAAATGAAAATCGGTTATTGACTAAATTATGTAAAAGTGTTATAATAATTTATATATGAAGTGAAAAGGAGTGCGGCTCATGGCTATAATAGGGATAGACCTCGGAACTACTAACAGTCTGGCGGTCTGCTACCGCAACGGACAAGCGGAGATAATAAAGACTTCCTCGGGCGAGACCTGTATCCCCTCGGTCGTGAGCCTTGACGACAACGGAGAGGTCCTCGTTGGAACAATGGCAAAGGACCGCCTTATCTCCCGCCCGGAGATGAGCGCAGCCGAATTCAAGCGCGTTATCGGTATGAGACAGGAGATAATGCTCGGTGACAGGCTGTTTTCCCCCGAAGAGCTCTCCTCGCTCGTGCTCCGCAAGGTGAGAGAGGAAGCAGAAGCATACCTCGGCGAAAAGGTGGATGAAGCCGTTATCAGCGTGCCCGCATACTTCGACGACGACCGCCGCAGCGCTACCAAGCTTGCCGCAAAGCTCTCCGGGCTCAACGTCGAAAGGCTCGTGAACGAGCCCTCAGCGGCAGCACTCGCATTCCAGGCGCGCCACGGATTTGAGGACGGCACGTTCATGATAGTCGATTTCGGCGGCGGAACTCTCGATGTTTCGGTGGTGGATTCGTTCGACAGCGTGATGGAGATACTCGCCGTCGCGGGCGACAACAAGCTCGGCGGCAAGGATTTCAACGAAGCGATAGCGTCCTACTTCTGCTCGGTGAACAAGATAGACCCCGCATCGCTCTCCGCAGATGACAAGGCGATAATCTACAAGACTGCCGAGCGCTGCAAGATAAACCTCACTATCGCGCCGCTCTCGGTGATGATAGCGAACATAGGGGATAAGCAGTACTCTCTCACACTCGACAACAACAAGCTGATAGAGATATCCTCGGCTGTATTTGAACGTGCAGCCGCTCCGATAAGGAAAGCCCTGCATGACAGCCGCCTTTCCATGAGCGATATAGATGAAGTCATACTTGTGGGCGGCTCCTGCAAAATGCCGACAGTCCGTGCGTTCATCAGGCGCATCACCGGAAAGGAGCCCTGCACCGACATCGACCCAGATACCGCTATCGCGGAGGGCGCAGGGATATTCGCGGGGATAAAGGACAGGAACGATAAGCTGAAGGATATCATCCTCACGGATATATGCCCGTTCTCTCTCGGCACAGACGTGCTCAACACCGAATCGGGCGAAATGGTGATGGATTTCATAATCGACCGCAATTCCCCGCTGCCTACCAGCCGGGAACATACATACAGCACCGTCGCCGAGGGACAGAAGACCTCGCGTTTCCGCTTCTATCAGGGTGAGAGCATAATCCCCGAACGCAACCTGCTGCTCGGCGAACTCGAAG
>CAMVPV010000111.1 GCA_947169455.1 uncultured Clostridia bacterium
AGATAATACGCGATGATCTGCGTCTCATGGAAAGCTACGAAAGTGAACTGAACAGCATGGAACTCTCCATAATGAGCGATAAGGAAACATTCAACGAAAATCGCATAAACGATATCCGCGGCGACATACGCGATATAATGACGCATTACGAACAGCTGATAGACATGGGCGAGGTGCTCGAAGAAAACGAGAACAATTTCTTCTCGGAAGAGAACCTGCGCTATTTCCGTATGTTCACCAAACGCATCGAACGCCTGCGCGACCGCGCATCCTCAATACGCGACTACACCATACAGGTGCGCGAGCTCTACCGCTCACACCTCGAAACAAAGCAGAACCGCATAATGAGTATGCTCACGATAGTCACTACGATATTCATGCCGCTCACGCTGATCGCGGGCTGGTTCGGGATGAACTTCCGGTATATGCCGGAGCTCGAATATAAATACTCTTATCCGATAGTGATCATTATCAGCGCAGTGATCGTCCTCGGGAGCCTTATATTCTTCAAAAAGAAAAAATGGCTGTAATTTACAGGAACAGGTGATATTATGAAAAAACGTATATTTGCGGTCTCCGCCTGTGTACTCATACTGTGTACGATATGCACTGCCTGTGCACGATCGGCTGACACTCCCGCCGGAACAGACGCGCCTGCGGAAGTATCGGAAAGCGGTTACATAATGCTTTCAAATCCGGACGCCTCCCCCGAAGCGCAGAAGCTGTATGAATATATACAGGACAACTTCGGCAAGGCTATCATATCCTGTCAGCAGGAATCCACATGGATGAGCTCGCCCGATTACGAAATGGACTATATACTTGAAACTACGGGAAAGCTCCCCGCCATGCGCGGACTGGATTTCATGAACGACGATTTCAAGGGCGTTGCTGAGCGCTCCGCAGAATGGCATGACAAGGGCGGTCTTGTGACGATATGCTGGCACTGCGGCGTCAACGGAAAGGGGTACGAGGAGAGCAAGAAGGACGACCCCGATTTTGATAAGCTGCTCACGCCGGGCACCGATGAATACAACGCAATGACAGCAAACTGGGACAAAGCCGCCGCTTCTCTCGCGGAGCTGCGCGACAAGGGGATCCCCGTGCTGTGGCGTCCGTTCCATGAATTTGACGGCAAATGGTTCTGGTGGGGCAAGGGCGGCAGCGAGAATTTCATCAGGTTATGGCGGATGATGTACGATTACTATACCAATGAAAAACATCTGAACAATCTGATATGGGTGCTCGGCTACTCGGACAAGCTGCGCAGCGGATGGTATCCCGGCGATGAATACTGTGATATCATCGGCTCGGACACATACGACAATTCAACTAACAAGCGCGGCTGGAATATGCTTACGGGACTGAAAACAGGAAAGCCGAAGGCGTTCCATGAATGCGGAAAGGTGCCTCTGCCCGAAAAATTCCGTGACGACGGCACAATGTGGTCGTGGTTCATGATATGGCACACCGACTGGCTCATGGACAATGACCCTGAAAAGCTCTCTGCGGTATATAACAGCGACCTCGTGATAACACTCGATGAACTTCCGCAGGCAGCCGGCGGGGATCAGTCCGGGCAGATCACAGAATAACGGTGATACACTATGCAATTGTTTATTTCTAAGCTGATAGGCAGCATCGTACAGATATTGCTGTTTTCGTTAGTTCCCCTGATATGGTGGCTCATCTCCGCAAGGAAAAAAGAGAATTTCCTTGCATGGACAGGCATCAGAAAAATAGAAAACGCAAAGGAAAACAAGGTAATTCTGTGGATGACAGGAGTTACTGCCGCATTTCTCATATTGTCGGTATTCATGCTCATCTCGCTGAAAGGAACTGAAACTGCCGCCTCGGAATTTCAGGGTATGGGGGCAGGCGCTCTGCCCGCTATACTGGTATATGCCGCACTGAACACGGCACTTCCGGAGGAAATAGTCTTCCGCGGGTTCCTGCTGAAACGCATCTCGGACAAATTCGGCTTCGCTGCGGGGAACATCGTACAAAGCGCAGTATTCGGACTTCTGCACGGAGCAATGTTCTTTTCGCTGACCGGCGCAGTCAAAGCAGTTCTGATAATACTCTTCACAGGCGGCATAGGCTGGTGCATGGGGTACATCAACGAGAAAAAAGCAGGCGGCTCTATTATACCGAGCTGGTGCATACATACCATTGCAAATATCTTTTCGGGGCTCTGTGCAGCGTTTGCCCTGTTTTCATGATCTTCAGACATACTGAACAACAAAGATCCGCGATAGCATTCCGATACAGAATGACCGCGGATCTTTTTTTGTTTTATTTTTCATGCAGCGGACAGCGCTTCATTCGCAAATCTTTTCGAGTTTTGCGCGTTCCGTTTCTATCCTTGTGAGCAGCGGCTCATAATCCGTCACCGTTTCCGCACGCAGAAGCTCTGTGATCTCACACACCGGTTCAAGTATCGGCGTCAGTGACAGATTAGCGAGTATCCCTTTGAGACCATGTGCGTGTTCGAAAGCCTGTTTCAGATCATTTGCGGCTATGGCTCCTCGCAGTGCGGCGAAATCAGGTGAAGCGGGCACCTTGTTCACCAGCCTGAGATACAGTGCTTCTTTGTTCACGCACCTTGCAAGTCCGGATCTTACGTCAGCGCCGAATTCGGCGAGTGCATCGACTGAAAGCATCATATCTCCTCCTCAGCGGTCTTTTTTACGAGCTGTTCAAATTCTTCCGCAGACAGTGGCTTCGAGAAATAGTATCCCTGTATGATATCGCAGCCGGATTCCCTCAGCAGGCGGTACTGCCCTTCTTCCTCAACGCCCTCAGCAACCACAGGCACCGACATGAATTTTGCGATATCGATGATAAGCTGTATCATGCGCAGACACTTTTTATCTTTTTCGATATTCTTTACAAACTTCATATCCATTTTAAGAACATCGATCGGCATACTGGTCAGCATATTGAGTGAGGAATATCCTGAGCCGAAGTCGTCCATTTCGATTATGAAGCCTGCCTGACGCAGTGACTTCACCTTTTCGACTATCTGGAGAGTATCATCTGCATAGGCGGATTCGGTGACTTCGAGGTGCATCGAATAGGTCTCAAGCTTGTTCTCCCTGAGGATGTTCAGCAGAAAGCCTTCAATATTCGGGTCATACAGGTCTATCCGCGAAACATTGACCGACACCGGCATCACTATACCGTATCTGTCGCGCCACTCCGCTATCTTCGCTGCGGACTGGTTCCAGACGAAGTGATCTACCTTCTGGATAAGTCCGTTGTTCTCAAACAGCGGAACGAACACCCCCGGTGCGACTGTGCCAAGCTCGGGGTGTATCCAGCGGATGAGCGCCTCAGCGCATACGAGCCGGGGCTTGTCTCCGCGTATCTCATATTTCGGCTGAAAGAATACCTTGAATTCGTTGTTCTCCAGACCCTTGTACATCTCGTGGGTGAGCTTTTCCGAAAAGAATGCACTGCTGCGGAGATCAGCATCATAATAGGCAACGGTCTTCTGAAACCTTCCGCGCAGAGTATTGCAAGCGGATTTTGCACGGTCAAAGCGTACTTCTATGTTGCTGTCGCCCTCGTCGATGCAGTAAACACCTATCCTTATATGTGCGTGTATGGACACGGATCTCTGCTCAAAATACTTTTCTATCTCATGGATTATTTCATTATACGTTTCCTTTTCCTCAGCGTGCTGAACATACAGCAGGAAAGTATCTGCGCCGCTGCGGGCAGCAAGCCCTTCGTGAGCGGCAGCATATTTGGCAAGTATCTCAGCGAGCGACCTGAGTATCTCATCGCCGAACTTGCGCCCGTATATCTCATTTATCGTATGGAAATGGCTGATATTCAGCACAGCCGCATCCATTTTCTTATCGGGGTGGAATTTTTCCATTACCGAGATGTACTGGAACAGGAACGGCTTGTTGAGCAGTCCGGTAAGCTCATCGCGCTCGGTGGAACTGATGATAGACCTGTCCTCGGCAAGCTCAACGGTACGGCGCACTCTTGCGCGTATCACCTCGGGAAAATCATATGGCTTGGTGATAAAGTCAACAGCACCGAGGTCAAGGCTCTTCACCTCGGCTGAACGGTCGGAGGTGAGGACTATCACGGGTATCTTTCGCAGCTCGGCGTCGCTCATTATCTTTTCAAGCAACTGAAAACCATCCATTACGGGCATCACAAGGTCGAGCAGTATCACCGAGATGAGCTTGCTGCCGCTTTTCAGGATATCATAGGCTTCCTTTCCGTTGCCGGCGTACAGTATCTCATATTCATCGGAAAGTATCTCACCGAGAATTTCCCTGTTTATCTCTTCGTCCTCAACAACAAGGACAACGCGGTTCATTTTTTCATAGATTCGCTTGTTCTTATAATTCATAATGAAATGTCCTTTCAGCCTTATATCGACACTGAAGCAGGCTGTCGGAAATAACTTCCGCATTTTATATTAGAATTGTATCATGATTTTGTCTTTATGTCAAGGCATTTTTATTTTATTATTACGTACATTGCCGGTGAGATCCATACTGCACGCTGACTTGATATTTTTCTGACGGTAAGCAGCGGCAGGGTATATATAGTAAACGACATAATAAATTGCGCTTTGAGATAATATCATAACTGACCTGTTAAGTATGGCATTGATGATATTGTACAGAAAATAATGCCGTTGACTATAAACCGGCAGGATCCTACAACGCTCGATATGATGAATAAACGATCCCGTGAATATAATCTATTATACTTCCAATGAAAAGCGGCATTATCGGCTGCTTTTCAGCAGAGGCAAGCATATCAGGATCATCTGAAAACTGGGGGTATATCGTGAATATTCCGGAAATGCTGATGACGGCGTTTGGGCTTTCCGCAGATGCCCTTGCGGCGGCTGTTTGCGGCGCTGCGGATACCGGAAAGGAACGTCGGCTTCGCGTGATATTTATACAGGCAGCGGTATTCGGGCTGTTTCAGTTTCTGATGCCCGTGGCAGGGTGGCTGGCAGGCAGCCGTGCGGGAAAGCTGTTCTCTGCGGCAGACCACTGGATAGCATTCGGTCTGCTGACGTTCATAGGAGCAAAGGCTTTCATCGGTGCAGTTTACGGCAGCGATGAAGAGACCGCGCACAGTGAGTTCAAAATCGGACTGCTCATGATGAGTGCCGTTGCGACGAGCATAGATGCACTTGCGGCGGGCGCGGGGCTCGCATTTATAGATGCGGATATCGCCCTTTTTGCTGCGCTGGCAGGCGGAGTGACTTTTGCGGTATGTGCGGCAGGCGGTGCACTCGGCAAAGGGCTGGGTGAAAAATTCGGGCGGGCATCTTCGGCAGCGGGCGGGATCATCCTTATGATAACAGGAACAAGGATACTCTTGTCACATCTTTCCGGCAGCTGAAATATTTCATATTAACAAAACCGTTTTTTCACACAATTTTCTCATTTCTGTGATATGATGTAAAAAATCATGCTATTACATCGGCAATAAATATATCAATATTTCAGATAATACCGTTTAATGAAATACACCTGCCGGTCATGCACTTATTATTACTTCGGCAATTATTTATCGATAAAATCAAATATAACATAAAGCTGTA
>CAMVPV010000112.1 GCA_947169455.1 uncultured Clostridia bacterium
GGATGCTTACACTTCCATCCACAAACTCAGAAACGAAAAAGCCTTCAAAAGCTGGATAGTCAGGATCCTTACTGTAAAAATAAAAAACAAGCAGAAGGAATATATAGATCAGCGCGACTATCAGACCGAGCCCGATGAGGCAGACGGCAGCAGCGAGATAGATTATGAGGGCATAGAGATCATGGACGGGTTCCGAAAGCTCAGCGAGGAAGAAAGGCTGGTACTGTCACTTGATGCAGTCTCCGGTTACAGGAGCGAAGAGATCGCCAAAATGCTCGGTATGAACGCCAATACCGTGCGTTCAAAGGCGGCAAGAGCCCGCGAAAAACTGAAGGGCATCATGACCAGATGATACTATTATGAAAGGAGGCCGGAAAATGGACTTTGAAAAAATGCTCAGCCACCAGATAGATATGATAGACGTTCCCGATGAACTGTCCCCCGATAATATAGCAGCCATGCTGAAGCAGCTGCCGCAGACAAATACAGAAAACAAACGCAGCCGCATCACGATGAACACGGGCAGAACTCTTGCAATGCGCGGCATTGCAGCAGCAGCAGCGCTTACCGCTCTCGCGGCAGGTTTCCTCGCATATACCGACAAATCCACGGAACCTGTACAGCTCGGCAGCGAAATAGTCTATAAAGATGTTGAACAGCCGCACTCATATAACGATCTTTTCGATATCTACACCCAGATCTATCTCAGCGGTTCGCAGCCGCAGGATATTGCGGGCAGCATATCCGATGCGGACGCAGCAGCAAATGATATCCGCACCGACGGATTCAGCGGCGCAGCTACCGTCAGGGCAGAAAACGGCGCGGTCTATTACCTCAGCGGCGGGAAGATATATTCCCTCAGCGCCGACGGTGCAAGGCTGTGTGCCGATGTGAGCAGCAAAAAGCCCATTGAGATGTACGTCGCAGACGACAGGCTCATACTGGTCTCCGAACAGGATCGCCCCGTAAGTGCTCAGTCATTACAGACACCCGATGTTCCAGCTGACGGTGTGATCGCAGCAGGCAGCACGGCGGATACTGATCCCGATGGTCAGCAGACAGGTGCAGTACGATATGATTCAGCCGCTGATATATATGATATAAGCGGCGGCACGGCAGAATTCCTCGGAAGCTTTACCCAGAGCGGCAGATATGTTTCATCAAGGATATCCGACGGCAGGCTGTATATGGTCACCTGCTACACGGATTACCGCAGCAAGCCCCTCGGTGAGGAATCCGACCTCGACAACTACGTTCCCTATTATCTTCTCGGCAGCGATAAGAAATATGTCGCACCGGACGATATCACCGTTCCTTCAAATGCGGCTTCCACCGATTACACCGTGGTCTCCGCAATGGATACGGCAGCCGTCTCCGATGTTTCGGTAAAGGCTGTGCTCGGCAGCAGCAGAAAGATCTTCTGCACCGACACCACCCTTTATACCGCAGGCGTCGGCAGGACAGACACCGACTATACCGCCCTCACCGCTTTCGATATCTCCGGCGGAGGCATCGAATACAAGGCGAGCGGCTCCGTTGAAGGCACTATACTCAGATACGGCGGCTTCGGCGAATACGGCGGCGAGCTCCGCGTAGTGACCGCCGGCTGTGATGCGGACGGCATCACAAGCACAAATATCTTCGTGCTCGATGATTCGCTCTCCGTTACAAGGAGCGCGGGAAGACTTCTCCCCGGCGCTGAACACGTAAGCGTCTCCTTCGCCGAAAGATACGCAGTACTCAAGGAACAGGACAAGGAAAGCCCCTCGCTCATAGTCGATCTTTCCTCCGATCCTCCCGTGGCTGCGGATGATATGATGAATTCCGGCTGTTCGGTATTCTTCGGGTTCGGCGGCGACCTCACCGCAGGTCTCGGACGCACCGATACGGGTCTTGTCCTCACGATGTTCTCGGCGGACGGTTCGCGTCTCGCGGATATTTCCTTCGCAGAGGGCGCAGACGTCTCCTGTGAGGCTTTCACAAAGAGAAAGGCTGTCTTTGCAGACCCCGAAAGCGGACTTATCGGCGTCCCCGTTTCGCTCAGCGATGAATTCGGCGTTCACGGAAGGTACTGTCTCTTCTCCTACGGCGATGACGGATTTACCGAAAAGGGCAGCATCGAATACAGCGATACCGACGAAAGCTGCGTATTCAGGAGCGCGGCTGTCAGCGGCGATGTTCTCTACGCTGTCTCCGATTCCCGCATCGTCCTCGCACGCCTCTCCGATATGAAGGTCATTGACTGCTTTGATATTGAATAGATATGATATGTCCCTCTGCTGACTGCTCAGTTCCGCAGAGGGACATTTTTGTGCGCTCCGCCGGGCGGCAGCATCCGGATGATACAGATTTTATGCTGCTGATACGTTTTCGATGTGCCGCTGAACTAAAATGTACAAATTTCACTTGACAAAATCGGTGTAATGTTATAAAATATAATGTGGATAGTGTGTGTTCATTTTCGGACACACAATATGATCTAATGTATTTTTCAAGGAGGAACACCTGAATGTCAACAAAAGCAAGATACCCTATCGGTGAGATCGGAAGAGACAAGGTCGGTTTTACAAGGACCCGCACGATCATTGAAACACTTTTCTACGGAAATAACGTCGTAAAGGTCAACACCCTCAAGGAAGCCTACAATCTCGCCAAGAATTCTCCCGGAACTATCGTTACCGATATGCCCGTTTTCGAGGGTGAAAAGTTCGGTCTCGATGCAGACGCAAAGGTCCTTCTCTTCAACGACGGCGCCGTTACCGGACGCTATGCCGTTGCCCGCCGCATAAAGGGCGAGCCCGGCGTGGATGATACCAAGCTCGACAAGGTAGTTATGGATGCCGCTTACAAGACCCGCTTCAAGAAGCTCTATCACGCTGAGTGCTTCGTAGGACTCGATCCCGAATTCATGGTAAAGGCTCACCTCCTCATTCCCGAGGGCGAGGAGAACCTCCTCTATAACTGGATGCTCAACTTCCAGTATATGTCCGATGAGTACGTGAAGATGTACAAGAATTCCCAGCCCGTAGGCGGCGGAAATGAACCCGACATCTACATCTTCTCCGATCCTCAGTGGGCACCCACAGAAAGCCCCGATGTTGATTACAGCTGCCTCTCTGACCCGCTCACACTCTGCTACTTCGATACAGACCAGAACTGCGCCGCTATCCTCGGCATGAAGTACTTCGGCGAGCACAAGAAGGGCACCCTCACAATGGCATGGGCTATCGCAAACAGAAACGGCTACGCATCCTGCCACGGCGGTCAGAAGGAATACACCCTCGCTGACGGCTCCAAGTTCGTTGCTTCTGTATATGGACTTTCCGGCTCCGGCAAATCCACACTCACACACGCTAAGCACAACGGCAAGTATGAGATCAAGGTTCTCCACGATGATGCATTCATCATCAACAGCGATACCTGCGCATCCATCGCTCTCGAACCCACATACTTCGACAAGACCAACGACTATCCCACAGGCTGCCCCGACAATAAATACCTGCTCACAGTTCAGAACTGCGGCGCTACCATCGACGAGAACGGCAAGGTGCAGATAGTTACCGAGGATATCAGAAACGGCAACGGACGCGCTATCAAGTCCAAGCTCTGGTCGCCCAACCGCGTTGACAAGATAGATTCTCCCGTAAATGCTATCTTCTGGATCATGAAGGATCCCACCATCCCTCCCGTTATCAAGCTGAAGGGCGCATCCCTCGCTTCCGTAATGGGCGCTACACTCGCTACAAAGACCTCTACCGCTGAGCGCGTAAAGGCAGGCACGGATATGAACGCTCTGCGCATAGTTCCCTATGCAAATCCGTTCAGGACATATCCCCTCGCAAACGACTACGCAAAGTTCAAGAAGCTCGTTGAGGAAAAGAACGTTGCGTGCTACATCATCAACACAGGCGACTTCATGGGCAAGAAGGTAAAGCCCGCTGATACCCTCGGCATTCTCGAGGCTATAGTTGAGAAGAAGGCTGTATTCAAGACATGGGGTCCCTTCGAGGACATGGAGATCATGGACTGGGAAGGCTTCAATGTTGACCTCTCTGACAAGGACTATGCCGCTGCACTCAAGGCTGCTATGGAGAACCGTCTCTCCAGCGTTGAGAAGTTCGGCACAGAAAAGGGCGGCTATGACAAGCTCCCCGATGACGCCGTAGAGGCTATCAAGAAGGTAGTTGCACAGGCATCTACCCTCTGATCATCCGATCTGACGACACTGTACGCAAAGCCTCATGCCGCGCTGCTGCGGCGTGGGGCTTTCGTAAAAAGGAGGAAAACCATGAAAATATCAAAGCTTTCCGCGCTCCTGCCCGCCGCAGTGATAGCACTTTCGATATGTGCGCTCCCCGTCGGTGCAGAGGATGCACCCGCTGAGACTGCCGCAGCCGAAACTGCCGAAACTGCCGAAGCTCCCGCCGAGCCCGCAAAGAACGGCATCGTTGAGGAGAACGGCAGCACCTATTACTACGCTGACGGCGAGATGAAGACCGGCTGGGTGACCGTTGCCGGCGAACGCTACTATTTCAGAAAGAACGGCGAAAAGGCTGTAAATATCAAGCTTCTGCTCGATGACAAGTACTATGTTTTCGGCGCAGACGGCAAGGTGATCTATTCCGACCCCGAACCGGAGACCGGAGAGACATCGTTCAGACCGCCCATATTCGGTGAATCCGCCGAGAGCATCTACGGACGCTGCGGCATCACCTGCTGGCAGGCAGCACAGCCCCGCAACGGCTCGTATGCATACAACGCGCGCACATTCATCAACGGGAAAAAGTGCGTGATGACTCTCGAATTCGACAGCCGCGCAAAGCTTATGGCGTGGTATATCGATATCCCCGCAGATGATGCGGAAAAGAAGCTCCTGCTCAACTGGCTCATCGCTCTCTGGGGCGAGAACTACGAACAGGACGAAAACGGCGTCTTTTACTGGTATTACAGCACCGATGACGAGAATCGCGGCATGGCTGCCTCTTTTGAGGACGAGATCGTTTCCGTTTCCGCCATAAGATTTTAATTCGCATTTCGCAATGCACAATTCGTAATTCGTAATTGAATACGTTCCAATGACCCGCGTTTGTTCTTATATGAGCAGGCGCGGGCGGGGCGTCCCCGCAGCCGCTCTCGCGTCGTTAATGAATAGCATGATTTCTTTTACACCCGCGTTTGTTCTTTTATGAGCAGGCGCGGGCGGGGCGTCCCCGCAGCCGCTCTCGCGTCGTTAGTGAATAGCATGATTTCTTTTACCCCGCGTTTGTTCTTATATGAGCAGGCGCGGGGCGTTTTTGTTTTTGGTGGATTTATATGCTGCTTTTCTGCTCATCCTGCTATTGTTTGTGAATATTCGCTGTTACTCGCACAATGCGTTATAATAAAGAAAGATTACTAAAAACCTACAATAGCCGGCTGCGCGGAAAAACTATCATAAATCAACCAAAACAAGAGTGAACGTTCATGCTGTCGGACGGAAACAAACCGGAAATATATAATTAATATAAATTTATTATTTGCGACACTATA
>CAMVPV010000113.1 GCA_947169455.1 uncultured Clostridia bacterium
TGGCTCACTATATCAGTTCCGACAGCAAATCCGCTGACTATGCCGAAACCGCACCGGGCGAGGTCGCGTGAGAGCGACGCAGCGGCTTTCATGCTGTAATCGGTAGGATACCTTGCGCCCACCATCGCAAACATGGGCTGCCCCGTACCGAGGGCTTCTATGCTGCCCTTATAATACAGCAGGAACGGCGGAGCGTCGATATCATTCAGTACGGGCGGGTAATCATCGTCGAAACGGCGGACTATCCTGATGCCGCTTTTCTCGCAGACCTCACATATCCTCTTCGCCTCTGCGAACGGGAATTTTTCGGCGCGCATACGGTATTTTGATGTGAGCATCGGGTCCTTCACGCCGTTCCTGCCGAATAGTCCGCGGCAGGCGTTCTCGCAGCTGCCGAACTTCTCGTATGCATCCCACGCGAAAGGATCGGCGGCGCCGCTTATCAGCGAAAGCCATACGCTGAATATCATCTCATTGTCCATGCATCTCACCCCGTCCGCTCAGTTCCCACATTATTATCCCCGCAGCCATTGCCGCGTTAAGGGAATTTATCCGTCCGTGCATCCTGATGGTCATCCGTTCGGTGCACCGCGAGGCAGTTTCCGGCGAAAGCCCCCGTCCCTCGTTTCCGATGAGAACGGCGGCGCCTCCCGAAAAATCGCACTCCGTAACGGGAACGGCATCGCTGTCGATGACCGCTGCATAAGAGATCATCCCGTTTTCCTCAAAAGCCGCGAAGGCTTCATCCTCACCGCACACACATATATTCACGCGGAAAAGGCTCCCCATAGCGGAACGCACCGTTTTCGGGCTGAATATATCGCAGCTGCCGCAGCATATCATACCGTCGATACCGGCGGCGTCGGCTGTGCGGAGCATCGTACCCATGTTGCCCGGGTCCTGTATGTCCGAGAGCATGATATATTTTTTCCCTGCGCGGACGAGTTCCTTCACGCCGGGCAGCGCAGGCATCCTGCACAGTGCGGTAACGCCCTGCGTTTCCTCGGTGCCGGAGATATATCCGGCAAGGTCTTCCGTTACGAGATAACATTTCCCGCCGCATTTTTCCGCAAGACCTTCAGCGAGTTCCGGATAGCGCTCCGCGCATTTTTCCGTGATGAACGCCATTGCCGTATCAGCATTTTCGGAAAGCGCATCGGCGACTATCCGTGCGCCCTCCACGGGAAAGAGCCGTTCCTCATAGCGTGCCTTTTTCGATGAAGATAACCTTCTGCACAGTTTTATCTTTTCATTTGACCTTGAAGTGATCTTTTCCATATTGTTCCCAGAAGCGAATGACAGTTCATATTGAATTTGCCAAAAAAGTCAGAAGAAAGATAAACTTACTTCTGACCTTCGTTGGAATATCTGTATTTACGCGGAAAGAGCAGCCTTAGCCTTCTCTGTGAGAGCTGTGAAGCCTGCGGCATCATTGATAGCGATCTCGGAAAGCATCTTTCTGTTGAGAGTGATGCCTGCCTTCTTGAGGCCGTTCATGAATGTGGAATAATTCATGCCGTTGGTCTTGCAGGCAGCGGAAATTCTTGTTATCCACAGTCTTCTGAAATCTCTCTTCTTGAGTCTTCTTCCGATGTAAGCGTAGTTGCCGGACTTCATAACGGCTTCCTTAGCCATCTTGAAGTGTTTGCTCTTAGCGCCCCAGTAGCCCTTGGCGAGCTTCAATGTTTTATTTCTTCTCTTGCGGGTAGCCAATGCACCTTTTACACGAGCCATAGTAAAATACCTCCGTTAATCAGTTGTTCTGTTTACTTCTTATAGGGAATAAGCATTTTTACGGTAGGAGCGTTCGCACTGCTGCATATACCCGCTGTTCTTGCTATTCTCTTGCGCTTGTGATCCTTCTGGGTGAGTCTGTGTCTCTTGTTGGTCTTCTGATACTTTACGAGACCGTTCTTGGTGAGCTTGAAACGCTTCTTGGCACCCGAATGTGTTTTCTGCTTAGGCATAAAATGTATCCTCCTTTTATTTTTCACAGATGATGATTTTATTTAGACGCTTTCGGAGAAATGAACATGACATACGCACGTCCCTCCATCTTAGGCGGCTTTTCCACTGAACCTGCTTCGGCGCAGGCATCCCTGAATTTATTGAGAAGCTCTTCGCCAAGCTCAGGATGGGCAATAGCACGCTTGCGGAACCTTACGGAGACCTTTATCTTGTCGCCGCCCTTAAGGAACTTCACCGCCTGTGAAACTTTAGTTTCAAAATCGTGTGTATCTATCGAGGAGAACATCCTTATCTCCTTGATATCAACGACCTTCTGATTCTTTCTGGCTTCCTTTTCGCGCTTTTGCTGTTCAAAGCAGTACTTTCCGTAATCCATGATCTTGCATACGGGCGGAACAGCCTGCGGCGCTATCTTGACCAGATCGAGGTCTTTTTCGGCGGCGAGCTTCTGTGCGTCCCTTGCCGACATAAGACCGAGCTGGGCTCCGTCCGGACCTACCACACGTATTTCCTTATCACGGATTTCTTCGTTGATCTGCATATCCTTGCTATCCTTGCTTGCTATGGCGAGCACCCCCATTACATTATAAATAGAAATAAAAAACGGCGCAGCATCTCTGCCCGCCATACACACAACAACACTGCACACAACTATCCCGTGCGCTGCCGTGATGTATTGACCGTATTCATTCACTTACGATACGGTGAGAACGAACAGTTCTGCTTTATTTTCTGCTACGGACCTGTTTCATCCGTGCGAAATATATTATACACCATATTTTTCGGTTTGTCAATACCTTTTTTGAATTTTTTTCGGCAGATGCCCTCGCCGCGCTGCCCGATCGACAATTGAGCAGCGCGGCAGGCGCCGTACTTGTCAGAACTGAACGAAGCCCGCCTTCTTGTAGGCCTTGTTCACTATCCTGCCGGAAATGCGCGATGCGAACTCCGCGCCCTCGGTGCAGCACTTTTTGAGATATTCCTTGTCGTTCATCAGCTCGGCAAACTTCTCACGCACCGGCGCAAGATGATCCGCTACTGCTTCTCCGACGGCAAGCTTGAAATCTCCGTAGCCCTTTCCGTCGAACTCGCGCTCTATCTCCTCGTTCGTCTTTCCGGTCACTACCGAATAGATCACCATAAGGTTGTTGATGCCGTCCTTGCCCTCGGCAAAGCGCACGCAGGTATCGCTGTCGGTCACGGCGCGCTTGAACTTGCGTATGACAGTATCCTTGTCATCGAGGATATATATGCATCCGTTCTGGTTGCTGTCCGATTTTGACATCTTCTTGGTGGGCTCCGCAAGCGACATTATCTTTGCGCCCTGCGGCGGGATGTATCCGTCGGGCAGGGTGAAAAGCTCACCGTAGCGCTGATTGAATCGCTGTGCGATGTTCCTCGCGAGTTCGAGGTGCTGCTTCTGGTCGCTGCCCACGGGCACGAGGTCGGCATTGTACGCGAGTATATCCGCCGCCATGAGTACAGGGTAGGTGAAAAGTCCCGCATTGATATCGTCGGGGTGCTTTGCGGATTTATCCTTGAACTGCGTCATCCTGGAGAGCTCGCCGAACTGAGTACAGCAGGAGAGCAGCCAGTTCAGCCTTGCATGGGCGGGCACATGGCTCTGTATGAAAGCATACGATCTTGACGGGTCAACACCGCAGGCGATTATCGCCGCATAGGCTTCGAGGGTGTTCTTTCTGAGCGCCGCAGGCTCCTGCCTTACGGTGATCGCGTGCATATCGGCGATCATGTAAAGGCAGTCATACTCCTCCTGAAGGGCTGCCCAGTTCTTTATCGCACCGACATAATTGCCGAGCGTGAACGCTCCCGAGGGCTGTATGCCGCTGAGTATTACCTTTTTTCTTTCGTTTTCCATAATATTTCATCTCATTTCATTAGTTCTGCTGTAGATATACATTATATGATAACATGAACACTGCCGTTTGTCAATAGTCAGCAAAATGCAGTGTTCCTGTCCCTGACAGCTCATGTCCGTTCTTCAAGCGGGATGTACTTCTTCTCCCTGAGTATGGATTTGTATGCGGGGCGGATTATCCTCTTGCCGCTGTTTATCTCCTCGAACCTGTGGGCACACCAGCCGGCGATCCTCGAAACAGCGAACATCGGCGTGAACAGATCCTGCGGTATGCCGAGCATACGATACACGAATCCGCTGTACATATCCACATTTGCACACATTACCTTGCCGTTCTTCTTTTCCTCTGCATATACTCCCGGCGTGAGGCGCTCTATCGCTTCAAGCAGACGGAACTCGCTCTCATAGTCGGTATTCTCCGCCATGCTGCGCGCGTATTCCTTAAGTATGACAGCGCGCGGGTCGGAGAGGGTATATACCGCGTGTCCCATCCCGTAGATGAGCCCGCTGCCGTCGCCTGCCTCTTTGCGGAGTATCTTTCTGAGGTAATCGGCTATCTCGCCGTCATCCGACCAGTCGGAGACGTTTTCCTTTATATAGTTGTGCATCTCGGTGACCTTGTGGTTCGCACCGCCGTGACGCGGTCCCTTCAGCGAGCCTATCGCCGCTGCGTATGCGGAATAGGGGTCGGTGCCTGAGGATGTGAGCACTCGGCAGGTGAATGTGGAGTTGTTTCCGCCGCCGTGTTCTGCGTGCAGCATGAGCATGAGGTCGAGCAGCTTTGCCTCCTCGCGGGTGAATTTGCGGTCGGGGCGGAGCAGCGAAAGGATATTCTCCGCTGAGGACATCCCGTCGATAAGCGGGTGGAGTATCATCGAATCGCCGCAGTAGGAGCGCAGCTTCACCTGATATGCCGATACCATAATGACGGGCATCTTTGCGATGAGCGATATCGCGGTGTTGATCTCGTGCTCGGCAGTCACCGCATCGGGCTCTTCATCGTAGGAGTAGAGTGCGAGGGTGGAGCGCGCAAGCTTGTTCATGATGTCCTTTGAGGGAGCTTTGAGTATCATATCCTCAAAGAAGCTGTCGGGGAGCGCACGGTTCGCACAGAGCGTTGCCTTGAAATCATCGAGCTCCGCCTTGTTGGGCAGCTTGCCGGTCAGCAGCAGATACGCCGTCTCCTCATAGCCGAAGCGATCCTCGGCGGCAGCCCTGCCGATGAGGTCGCGGATATTGTACCCGCGGAATATGAGTTCGCCCTGACAGGGCTGCTTTTCGCCTTCATTGACAACATAGCCGTGAACATTGCATATATTCGTAACGCCAGCCATAACGCCGGTGCCGTCGGGGTTCCTGAGCCCGCGCTTGACATTGTACCTGTCGAAGTATTCCTTCGGTATGGCGTTATTCTCGGTAAATGTAGAATACAAGGTATCCTTGATGCTTTTCATTTTGCTGATGTTCCTTTCGGTATTATTGTAGAATATCCAACATAACTACATTCTATCAAATAATTCCCGCAATGTCAATATGAGGTATATCCTAATTTTTATATTTTATATACCACTATCTACAACTTAAGGATTTTGGGGAAGGGGGACGCCCTCTCTTGCAAATCAACAGTATTTCAATACTGTTGATTATGTCCCA
>CAMVPV010000114.1 GCA_947169455.1 uncultured Clostridia bacterium
CTCCTATGATCCTATTTATGTTGTATGCGATCATTGCAAGCATATGATAAAGAAGGTAATCTGTGGTCTTTGCTTTATATGACGGACTAAAGCCTGTGACGAAGCACTGACACAGATACAGGAGCGCAAGTATGCAAAGGGTATCCCGCACGGATACAGGACGATAATATGCTGCGGTCTGGCGTTCTGCGAAAAAGACTGCCTTGTGAAGATCGATGTCAAGAAGATCACAAGGGAAGAATAACAGCATTATAAGACTAAGCACCGTTTCTGCACAAAAGCAGGAGCGGTGCTTTTGTGCCACAGCAGCTCCGGCTGTCTATTCTGCCGTCCCCGAATGCAAAGTCCCGTATTGGTGTCTGACAACTGCTCCTGATAACGCTATTCTTCATCTTCAAGTCCCATTTCCTGTAGAGCATACTTTCATCAGTCGTTAGTTGTGAATGAGCCAATGTGTTTGGACCATACTCCGCATCCAACCAGTGAATCGGCTGAATCCCCCTTCACTGTTTCCGTTCAGAAAGGGAAATCCAGCCGCACTTTACCAAAAAATTGAAAAAATCTATATTTTCAGGGCTTTGAAATTTAACATATCCTATCATGATAATAAATGGCATTTTTGCAGAACTATAATTCAAGGGTATGGATGCATCATCAAATTTTTGACGTACAATCATTTTACCGTTGGCGGCCAGATCACTTTTCCTCACTGAAAAGCGCCTCATATCCCGACGCAGAGAAAATATGTAAATTCCTCGATATGCCCGATTTTACGTACATTTCCGCGTGTGAAACGCCATTGTTGTTCCGGACACATCATATTGACCATCTGACCGCCAACGGAACCTGCCTCTCTGGAGGTAAGATCGCCGTTATATCCGCTTCTGAGGCTTACGCCTACTTCATTGGCTGCTTCCATCTTGAACTTTTCCATATTATCTCTGCCCTGTGCAGAAGTTACGTTTTTCATAGTGTTTTCTCCATTCTGCCGCAGATATGCGGCTATAATGATTTATTGCTCTTCCGCGGGAGTATTGTCCCGCGTGATGTTTTTCATGGGGCTGCACTAATATTTTATTACACACAGGGTCTATTATTACTGTTATTTTACGGTATTTTTTCATGAAAACAGTGTCAGCCGGTCAGAATGATGCTGAACAGCATTTCCGACCGGCCGGATATCCTTGTTATTTCATTTTTATCTGCTAACTTCGTCATTGCTCCGGCATTTATTACTTCGGCAATTATTTATCGATAAAATCAAATATAACATAAAGCTGTATCTATCGGAAAATGTTTTATGTTTATTATAGATATTTAATTGCCGAAGTAATAGTTTATTTGGATTTCCGATAATACCGTTTACGAAGAAACACCATCAGTTATAGTTATACTTAAATTTTATAATCACCGACAGACATTCTGAAATGGCGTGTTGAATAACTATATCAGTGAGAAGATATTCCGGTCAACGCCTTTACCTCTCTGCGGACATTCTCGCCTGCATTGCTGTATATGTCATTTACATCCGCACCAAAAAAGCACATTTCAGCGGTGTGAAATGTGCTTTTTCCAACTATTCTCACTTGTTCACTTTTTCATTTCTTCGATAACAGCATCATATTCATCCGCGATCTCCTTTTCAGGCTCGGGGGTGACGAGCGAAACGATAACTATCACGATGAGTGAAGTCAGGAATGCGGGGAGAAGCTCATATATCGCAAATATCCCGCCGAACCCGGCGATAACGAACTTCCACAGGAATACCATGGCACCGCCGGTTATCATTCCCGCAAGCGCACCGTATTTATTGGAGCGCTTCCAGAAAAGCGACGTGAGCATCACGGGACCGAACGTAGCGCCGAAGCCTGCCCACGCGAACGATACTACCCTGAACACCGAACTGTTCTGATCCCATGCAAGTATAACGCCGAGCACCGCAATGACAGCCAGTACCGCTCTTGCAGATATCATGGATGTCTTTTCGTCCATTTTCACCTTGAAAACACCCTTGAGGATATTTTCGGACATACTCGACGAGGCGGCGAGAAGCTGCGAATCCGAGGTGGACATCGTGCAGGCAAGTATTCCCGCGAATACAAGTCCCGCGATTATCGCAAGCAGCAGACTGTGTTCGCTCATGAACAGTGCTATCCTGACGATAACTCTTTCCGGGTCATCCAGATCTTCGATAACTCCCTGCCTTGAAAGCAGATTTCCGATGAATCCTATGAAGATAGCTACCGCCATTGAGATAACCACCCATACCGACGCTATCCTTCTCGATGTCTTTATCTTGTTCTTGTCCTCGATAGCCATAAAGCGCAGGATTATGTGCGGCATACCGAAATATCCGAGCCCCCATGCAAGCGTTGAGATCACGGTGAGCGGTGTATATGGGTTGGAGCCGCCCGTTGAGGGGTCATGTATATTTGCAAGGGAAAGATAGCCCTCAATGGAACCGGCATTGTTCATTACCGAGTTCAGTCCGCCGGCGCTTCCTGTGCCGTAGATCAGTATGCTGACAAGTGCGGTCGTCATTACTATCGACTGGATAAGGTCGGTGAAGCTCGCCGCGAGGAACCCGCCGGAGCAGGTATATGCGATGATGACTATCGCGCTTATTATCATCGCCGTGTGATATTCCCAGCCGAATATCGTGTTGAAAAGCTTGCCGCAGGCTGAAAATCCCGATGCCGTATAGGGAACGAAGAATATCAGTATTATTGCGGCGGCTATGCCCATGAGCGCCTTGCTGTCATCATGGTAGCGGTTCGAGAAGAAATCGGGGACGGTTATCGCGCCGACCTTCTGACTATATACCCTGAGCCTTTTTGCAACAAAAAGCCAGTTGAGGTATGTTCCTGCGGCGAGCCCGATAGCTGTCCAGCCTGCCTCCGCGCCGCCGGTAAGGTAAGCCACGCCGGGAAGTCCCATGAGGAGCCAGCTGCTCATATCGGAAGCCTCTGCGCTCATCGCGGTGACTATCGGTCCGAGTTTTCGTCCTCCGAGATAGAAATCGCTTACGTTTTTGTTCTTTTTTGAGAAGATAACGCCTATCACTATCATCATGACAAGGTAGGCGATGATCGTCACGGGTATTACCGGTGAGATACTGCTCATATCATACTGCCCCTTTAAAATAAAATTACAGAACTATTATACACCTTTTACACATTTTTGTCAATATAATATTAAGATATATCCATCGCCCTGAGATCATAACAAACAGCAAAGATCAACAGGCTGCGGTCATCAGCTGACCACAGCCTGTTTTTCTGTTATTGAGATGCCGTTCATCATTGCCGGAAAGAACGTGAACGTCACGTTCTGCGAGCCTTTCCTGTCATCTTATAGTAACGGTCTTTATCTTCGTACATCTTCTTGTCGGCGCTCTCCTCAAGGGCGCTCATATCACCGTTGAAGTGTTCTGTAAATGCAAGACCTATGGAGGCGCTGACCTTAACACTCGAAAGGTATTCCTTTACGAGCTGTATATCGCTTTCAAGCTCCTGCTCCGTAAAATCCTGAAGCACGACGAGAAATTCATCACCGCCGGTACGGAATACACGCTCCACGCCGAACTCATTTGCGAGCGCGTGTGCCGTTTCATTGATAAGGCGGTCTCCTGCGCCATGACCCTCGTTGTCATTCGCAAATTTAAGTCCGTTCACATCTGCAACGATAAGACCGACCGGACCGCCTCGTCCGAACATCGTGTTCTGCTTTCTCTCATAGGCATTTCTGTTCATCACACCGGTGAGCTGGTCACTGAACGACATCCTTGTGAGATAGATGCTTTCCTCCTTCTCACTGTAAACACAGTTGTGGCGGGTGTTGAAGCCGTTATGTACAGCGATCATCATTTCACGGCAGGTCTCATATCCGCAGGCGGAACAGTTGATATTCCTTGAATGATCATCGTCCTTGTGCATGGAGTGATATATGGCATCGGCTTCTTCATCTGTCGGATATGATACTTTGCAAGCAGCGCTCCTGTCTTCAAATCCAGTCATATAGTCGTTCAGATCGAGGTCGGCGAACTGCCTGTTCAGATTTGCAAGGCGCTGTTCATGCGAAAGCTCCGGAGACCACGGTGAATCGGGAGAAGAATGCTTGCTGTTCGTTCTGATATCATTTATTGCGGAGATCCCTTTATACTCCCGATCCTCGGCATCGATCTTTGCTGTGCCTTCAAGGCAGCCCTCACGGCAGTTCAGTGCATCATACAGCACAAACGGCTGTTTGCCTTCTGCAAGTTTTTTCCCTTTTGCACGAAAACGCTCATACAGGTATGTTTTTCCGGAAACAGCACGGACAGGCGTATCATCACCGAGGAACCATCTTATATTATCGGCAAGCCCGCCGGGAGCAGGATAAAACGAGCCGAGCCCGGCGTCAAACCTCTCAAAGTTCTCCTCGTTCCCGAGACCGTGCCTGAGAATATATCCGACGAGCTTCGGGAAAGTGATATTATACTGAACAAGCTCCGGATATTTATCAATTTCCAGTCGCTTTGCTATGCACGGACCTACGAAAGCAAATTTATCTGTGATGCCGAGTTTGTCGCGGAAATACCGTGCAGCGCACATCATCGGACTTTTTATCGGCATCAGACTTGGGATAAGCTCCGGCATCCAGTGTTCAACATACGAGACAACGACCGGACAGGATGTGGAGATCTTTCCTGTGCAGCCTTTTTCGTTTATCAGTTTCAGGTATCCCCAGGTGCATATATCAGCACCGAGCGACACAGGCAGCATACGCTTCACACCGAGCGCTTTCAGCGCACCGAGAACTTTTCTGTACTCGTTCGGGTATTTTGCTTCAAACGCCGGAGCGATGAGCAGAGAGATCTGTTCTCCGTTTTTCAGGTCTGCAAAGAAAGCGTCGGTATCATCGTGATACTCTCTTGCATCGTGTCCGCAAACATCTATGCACGCCCCGCAGTTGATGCAGCGTTCCGGATTTATGTAAATAGAGCTGTGATCCGGACGGTTATGGGATATGCTCGCGCCGAAAGAACAGCAGATACGAACGCATCTGTTGCATCCTATGCAATTTTCGTTAGTGAATATCAGCCCGCTTTTCATTGTGGTTCATCTCCTGTGGATAAAGATAATGACTGCGTATGTGTTGAATACATATATTATACCACGAGCTGTTCAAAAAAGCAAGACATGAACTGACAGATCAGAACAAGATACGGACAAGCAGATATTATTGCTCCGGCAATTGAAGTTTCGGATCCCGGATCAAAAGAAGAAACCTTCGCTGAAATACTTGCAAATCGGATAAAATGTGATATAATGGATACAGGTGAACGTTGATCCGTGTTATTTTCGCATAACAGCGGTGCTCATATTCTGACCGCTTCAAGAGATGAACAAGGGATGATATGTATTTATGAGCCGCAGCAATACTTATAAAATCACTATCTACAACTTAAGGATTATGGGGTAGGGGGACGCCCTCTATCGCAGGGCGTCCCCCTC
>CAMVPV010000115.1 GCA_947169455.1 uncultured Clostridia bacterium
GCCGTAAGGCGCGGGTCTGGGCAGAGCCCAGCCTGCGGAGCAACGCCGAAGGCGCCCATCAGTAAATATTCTCTATCTTGCCGATGAGCGAGCTTGTATTCGCAGCGAACACGTTGTTGATGAATATTACGTCGGTGACCTTCTTATCCTTCAGATACTGTGCCGCACCCTTCTTGAAATATCGGATATCTATAACATATATCTCATCGAAGCCGTTGATGAGATACGGCACGAATGCATTTCCGTAGGATTCCTTGAACACTGCGACGCGCCTGCCTGTGGGCTTCTCGTTCTCGACCGTGATCTTTATGTGCATATTGTCGCCGCCGAGGAACAGCCCGTACATATTCACGCCCGAGGCGTACTCATGATAGACCTTGTTCCGCCCGCGGGAGCGCAGTGTGTAGGGGTCGAAGAATTCCGCATAATACTTCTTGTCGGGCGGCATATAGTAATCGAATGTGTCGGGAGCGTTTTTAAGGCGCTTGTCCTTGGTGAAGGTGTAGAGCGAGCCTACATATCCTTCCTTGGTCTTTTTCTCGTAATAGGAGAGCTCCGGTGCTTCTATCCCCGCCGCATCGCAGAACGCCGTATATGCGTAGTATGCGCCGAGGTCTGTCCAGTGGTGGTCGGTGCGGAAGTAGATATACTCGTCCTTGTGCGCCTCCAGCGCAGAATATGCATCTGCGGTCATCACGTCATCCGGAAGAGACGCATAGATATGGTCGATAGCGTCCTTCTCGGACGAGCAGTATTTTGAGTACTCCTTCGGCAGATAGAATTCTGCCGAAGTAGGCACCACGATATTATATACATTGACGTCCTTGCCGAGCGCTTTCTTGTACTTTTCGATTATCGCGGCATAGCGCGTGCCCTGTTTCTTGTTGCCGCCGAAAAGCATGACGCCGGCGGTCTTTCCGTACATCTTGACGCCATCCACAAGTATGCCGTTATTGATGAACTCCTTGCCCGCGACATCGACCTCTGCGGGCGGTACAGCGGGCTCGGGCTCCTGTCCGGACGGCTTCTGTTCCGGAGAGGGCTCCGTCGGCTCATTCTGCGGCGCGGGCTCCTCCGGAGCATTCACGGCTGCCTGTTCAGCGGGAGCAGCTTCGGGGGAAACAGGCGCGGTCTGCACGGCAGGCTGCGTTTCCGATGCAGCAGCATCTGTAGTCACCGCTGCGGCTTCGGTCTGTATGTTCACAGGCTCCGGCAGCAAGATCTCCTCATCATCAGATTCTTCGTAAGATCCCTCATCTGCGGGCTCATAGTAATTATCCTCATCTACGCCGCCCATGAAATCCTCATCGGGATCGACTATCGAGACATTTCCGTAAAACTTCGGTGAGGGTATCCCCTTCGCATCCTCCAGCGCGGACGCCGCTCCGATAATATCCTCGCGGCAGGGCACCGTATCGGTGAACCAGCGGTCGAGCCCGTCCGCAAATTCACCGCTGAACCAGCTTTCGGCGGTGAGCTGCGGGAACCTTTCCAGCTCGCGCTTTTCCGATTCGGACACGGTGGGACGCTCCAGCAGGAACATACCTCCCGCCGCCGCTGCGGCAATAAACGCGAACACATACACCGATGCAACTGCGGCTTTATGACGGTAATTCATAGAATATCCTTTCGGTAATTTTCAAATTGGCAGATATACACAAATATCATACCCCGTATGTAATATTATGCTCAATAATAAATGCATAATCCCCTGTGTGATTATACTGCGAGTATAAAGTATTTATATTACTGATCAAAGACAGAATAAGGTCATATACATTACAATTTCGTAAACAAGTTCCTGCAAATAATTTCAGAAAAGCAACACTATTTACAAAAAACGTGTGCTCAATTTGTTAAACATAACAAGTGCCCTTCCGCTCAGGAAAGGGCACCTTGATTACGTATTAAGCAGCAGGATCAGTTAACAACTGTCTTTTCTGTTTCCTTATCGAAGATATGGATCTTGTTGGGATCGATAGCTACCTTGATGGTATCCTGCGGACGTGCTGTGGATCTCGGGTCAACGCGGGCAGTAAGGTTGATGCCCTCGCAGGTGAGATACAGATAGGTCTCAGCGCCCATCATTTCGGTGATCTCGACGTCAGCATCGATGATACCTGTCTTGGCAGCGGAGAGGAACATTTCCTCATCGTGGATATTCTCGGGACGGACGCCCATGATGATCTCCTTGTCAACGAGGTCAGCGAGAGCGAGCTCGTTCTCGTTTACCTTTGCATCGGGGATCTCAACATAATACTTCTTGCCCTTGGATGTCTTGGTATCCTCGGAGCCGAACTCAACGGTATATTTGCCGTCGATCTTTCTCAGTGTGGAATATACGAAGTTCATCTGGGGAGAGCCCATGAATCCTGCAACGAAGAGGTTTACGGGATTTGTATAGAGGTTCTGGGGAGAATCTACCTGCTGAACGTAGCCGTCCTTCATAACAACGATCCTGTCGCCCATCGTCATAGCCTCTGTCTGGTCATGGGTTACGTAGATGAACGTTGTACCGAGCTTCTGGTGGAGCTTGGAGATCTCGGTTCTCATCTGTGCACGGAGCTTTGCATCGAGGTTGGAAAGGGGCTCGTCAAGGAGAAATACCTGGGGCTCACGGACGATAGCACGACCGAGAGCGACACGCTGTCTCTGACCACCGGAAAGAGCCTTCGGCTTTCTGGAGAGCAGGTGAGAGATGTCGAGGATCCTTGCGGCTTCTTCGACCTTACGAGCGATCTCGTCCTTGGGGACTTTACGCAGCTTAAGACCGAAAGCCATGTTCTCGAAAACTGTCATATGAGGATACAGAGCGTAGTTCTGGAAAACCATCGCGATATCTCTGTCCTTGGGGGCAACATCATTTACGAGGCGGTCTCCGATATAGAGCTCACCCTCGGAAATTTCCTCCAGACCTGCGATCATACGAAGGGTCGTAGATTTACCGCATCCGGAAGGACCTACGAGGATAATGAATTCCTTATCCTTGATCTCAAGATTAACATCTGTTACAGCAACAACACCGCCCGGGTACTTCTTATAAATTCCTCTAAGTGACAAGCTTGCCATGTAGGTGGACCTCCTAAATATTAATTGCTGCCGAAATATGTTTACAATACCATTACAATCAATCGGCTATAATATAATAATAGCAGAATACAAATAGTAAAACAAGTCTCTTATTAACCAAATTTATAAAAAATTATTTATTAAGATTGACGATGAATTACCGGCAGAAAAACGGCGTTAGTTCATATCGCATTATTTTGAATAAAGATTTTCGATTTCTTTGTGCAGAATTTCGCGGCACTCTCCGGGCTTCAATGCGGGGTCGAGCGGTATCCCTCCGACCGCTGTCCGCTTCAGGTATATGACCTTATTTCCGAGTGCTGCTATCATTCTTTTCACCTGATGATATTTCCCCTCGTGCAGTGTTATCATGACCTTGCGGCGGTCTTCGAGGAGCTCTATCGAGGCGGGCAGGCATCTCTCGCCGCCGTCTATCTCCATTCCGGATGCGAACGCTTCCGGATAGCCCTCGTCCGCTTCGTTTTCGAGCTCCGCATAATACACCTTATCTACGTGGCTCCTCGGCGAGATTATCCTGTGTCCGAGAGCGCCGTCGTCGGTTATGAAAACGAACCCCTCGGTGTCCTTGTCGAGCCTGCCGGCGGGAAAAAGACCTTTCCTGCGCAGCTCCGGCGGGATAAGCCCAAGCACCGTCGGTGAGAGCTCGTCGCGCACCGCACAGACCGTTCCTGCCGGTTTGTTGAGCATGATATATATGAATTCGCGGTAGATTATACTCCTGCCGTCCGCCGAAACGGCGTCTTTTTCCGGCTCTACGGAAAGCTCGCCCCTGCGGCAGATACTGCCGTTCACGGATATCCTGCCGCGGCGGATATATTCCTTTGCATCCGAACGGCTGATGTTCATCTGCTCCGCTATAAATCTGTCAAGCCGCATTCAAATCACCTCCGCCGACGTTTATTTTCATTCACAGAATGACTGCCAGCACCGCACATATCACCGCCGCCGCGAAGCACTGCACACACAGCCTGCGCAGGAACTCATACATATAAGCCCAGCGGTTCTCGTTTTCGGGTATCGCCTCCGCGCGCATACCGTCGTCGCGGTAATATACGGTTATCCTGTCGCCGCGGAAGTACTTCTTCGGAAAAGCCTTTCCGGGCGGCTTGAAAAGTCTGCACTTCTGTATGACCGTCTTTTTCTCGCGTTCTATGCGGAACCGTATCACGAGGCCGCCGTCCTCCGAAGCGCTCATCACCCGCGCCGACACCCTTCCGTGACCCGACACCCTTTCGGCGAACCTCTCCGCATATTTCGGGAAAATATGATATGCCGCCGCACTTGCGCACAACAGCGGTATAACAAGTGTGACGGCGATGCAGTCAAGTATATCGCGCAATATATCCGGCACGTTCATTGGTAATCGTCCTGCGGCTCGGTGCCCGGGACCGGCGTCGAGAACATTTCCGTCCAGGCGGGGCGGAAGCCGCTCTTTACGGCAGTCTTGTGGGATGCGACGTTGCCGGGCCATGTGCCGTAGTACGGCACCGCGCCCCTGCGGAAGACCTCGCTCGCGAGGGACGACACCAGTATGGCGCCGAGCCCCTTTCCGCGGAATTTCGGCAGCACATCGACGCCTATCTGCCAGAAGATATCGCTGTCGCTGCTCGCGCCCGCCATGCCGAGTATCATCTGCCCGCTGACCGCACACACCGCGAGCACATCGCGGCGCATACCCGCCGAGGAATACATCAGTGCGTTGCCGAAGTCCTTGTAATAGGGATACAGCTGCGCGACCACGGCGGTGCCGTCGAATACCTCAAGGCGGTAGCCCTGTCTGTCGAGCGGACGGCAGGGCGTCTGCGGCAGATAATACTGATTTATTATGCCGATATAATGTCCGTAGGGGATTATCGCTGCATTTATCGCCGCTATGCCGCGCCCGTCGAAAAGGGAGAGACCGTCGCAGGCGGCGAAATTCTGTGCCACGGGGATCATATTTTCCGCTGCCGTTATCACTGTTCCGTAACCGAATGTCGCCGCACGGAAGAATTCGGGCTTGTCGGTGAACACGCGCCTGCCCTCATTCAGCACGGAGCGGGTGACGGTGTTTCTGCTTTCCGTGAAATCCTCGGCTCTGCAATTAAGATCCCGCGCGACCTGTTCGGCAGCGGCACGGGTAATATCACTGCTGAACATAACTCCGGATCATCTGCTTTCTGAAAGCCGTGCCTTTTGCGGGCACAGCCGTATAATATGATATTATTCTGTAGATACAAGGCAAATATACCCTTACTCATATATTATAGCCTATATTCCCGATGATGTCAATATTATACATTTCTCGTGCTCCTGCAAAAAACCTCTTTCCGTTCAGAGCGGAAAGAGGGTCGTTATTACTTCGGCAATTATATAATTTGAGTATAGCTATAACCGACAATCGTATCT
>CAMVPV010000116.1 GCA_947169455.1 uncultured Clostridia bacterium
AGATCGTCAATCCGAATGTATGATTATAGAAACGGGCAGTTTTACTGTCCGTTTTTATTTTGCTGTAGATTATCCACAAAATATGACCACGTTTTTTGTCACATATTATGTATTGACATTTCTGCTGCAATATGGTAAAATGAATAAGTCGTCAGGCAGTTCTGATATGGAGAAGTCGCCTAGCCCGGTTTATGGCGCACGACTGGAACTCGTGTATGCGTTGATAGCGCATCGAGGGTTCGAATCCCTCCTTCTCCGCCAGAATAAAATGAAATGCGGTACCGTTTTTCGGTGCCGCATTTCATTTTTTATGTTTTCTTTACAGTTTTCAGCACATAGGTGTCATTGAATACCAGCCTGCCGCCGTGAGCATTTATCGCATCCCTTACCCCCTCAAAGAAGGGCGTTCTGTAAGGCTCTTCGAGAACGATATGGTCACTGTGTGTCCCGATATATTCGATATATTCATCCGCGGTAAATTCACGGGTGCCCTTGAAGTACTCCGTCTCCGGCTCCGTGAAGCCGTAGTTAACAGCGTTGTCATAACCGAACGTCCCCTTGTCATAGGGATTCGGTGTTTTGAAACAGCTGTCATAGACCTTCTGGATATCATCATACATCTCCGGCTGCGGGGTCTTGTAATCACCCCTGAGGAAGAGCATCGCAAGCATACCGCCGCTCTTCAGCAGCTCATACGTCCTTGTGAATGCGTCCTTCTCGGGTATCCACTGTATCGCAGCCGCGGAATAAATAACGTCAAAGCGCTCCCCGCCGAAATCATGTGTGACGAGATCATCGTTCACGATCCTGAAATTCTCATGCCCCGCATACTTCTTCCGCATGAATCCCGCAAGATTGGGACCGAGCTCGATCGCAAGGTAATCACAGCCCGTTTCAAGAACAGGGTCAGTCGCCTGACCGGTGCCCGGTCCTATCTCGAGCACCTTAGTGCCACTGCCGATGCCTGCCTTTTCAATAAAACGCCGGAAAAGCTCACTGCTGTAACGCGGACGCCATCTGTCGAACATATCCGGAATGCTGTCAAACGAAAGCCTTATTTCCATAACTCCTGTTCCCCCGTATCGGTAAGTAAAACGCCTGCGCATCCATCCGAAGAATGTGCAGGCGATCATTATATCCTGAATTTCATGAGCTGATGCTCGAGCACCTGCGCCTGACTTGCGATCTCCTCCGAACTTGCTGCGGATTGCTCCGCTGTTGCCGCATTGCTCTGCACCGCGCCGGTGATGTTGGAAAGTCCGTCCGTAACAGTGCTGATGTCCTTCGCCTGACGGTTCGAGGAATCGGCAACCATGCCGACCAGATCGCTGAATTCACGCACCGACCTGCGCACGGCATCGAGCGAGGAGTTCACCGACTCGTTGAGGTTTACGCCGAGCTCTGCCGCCGCAACGCTGCGGTCGATCACCTTGACAGCTTCCTGTGCCGCATCTGCGGATTTGCCCGCGAGGTTGCGGACTTCATCGGCAACTACCGCAAATCCCTTGCCGGCACTTCCTGCGCGGGCTGCCTCAACAGCCGCATTCAGCGCGAGGATATTGGTCTGGAAAGCGATATCGTCGATGAGATTTGCAATGGACTGTATCTCCTGCGATGCCTTGCGGATATCCTCTATCGCGCTGCTGAGATCCTGCATATTCCGGTTGCCCGTTTCGACATTGGCAACGGCAGTTTCCGAAAGACTTCTCATGCGGTTGGTCATTTCGGCGTTCGCATTTACATCGTCATTGATGTTCTTTACCAGCACATCGAGCTCACGAAGGGTAGCGGCTTCGTTGTTGGAGTTTTCCGCGAGGCTCTGCGCTCCGCCTGCCAGCGAGCTGACGCCGCTGTTGACCTGTTCTCCCGCTTCTCTTATCGTTCCGACCGTTTCTCTCAGCGACGAGGAAATGTTGTCGAGCGACACGCGGATATTGTTGAAATCGCCGCGGTATTCGCAGGTGCTCTCCGAGGTGAGGTTCCCGTTTGACATTTCCGAGAGCCTGTGGTCGATATCCTTAATGTATGTACCGAGATTTGCAATGGTCGTTTCCATTGCCTGCGAGAGGAGCTCGGTCTCGTCGCCGCGGTCGTTGCGGCGGAACGATGTGTCTATCTCGCCTCTGGAAAACCTGTCAAGGCAATCCACTGTCGGGAGTATCGAGCCCGCGATCTTCTTTGCCACACCTACCGATACTATTACGCCGACCGTCGTGAGCACCGCTGCCCAGAGCAGCATGAGGATTATTACGACAGTACCGCTTTTATACACATTTTCTGATTTAGTGCAGTAGAATACGCTGAATTCGGGGTTGTCGGGAAGTACTGCGGCATATATTATGAATTTGGAGAAAGGACCGCCTGTGCTTGCCGATTTTCCGGCTGCAGCGGCATCGAAGCACTTCTTGTAGAGCTGGTCGCCCGATATGCTGCCGCCGCACTGTGTCTTATCGGTCGAAAGTATGATATTTCCGTTCCTGTTGTTTATCATGTAGCCGTAGCAGTTGTTGTCCGCCATGATGTTCACGGCGTAATCGAAGTAATCGCTCTCCAGCTCACCTGCGATGATATCCTTTCCGCGGTTGAGCGCCACGACATACACCTCCTCCGAGGAGATGTAAGTTACAAGCACACCGTTCTCGGGCAGCTCGCGGCATTCCTGCTCAAATGCGGAATAATCATACCGCTGGGGCTGTCCTATCTCGAATACATTGTCGAATATATCATTGTGCTCGCCCGCAGACGCATCACGCAGACCGTCCGGAAGATACTCCATTTCCTCCTGGAGCGAGCTGACTACGCTCCCGGCGACAGTTCTTCCGAAAGCATCGGACGACACTGACTGTATATAGGTCATGGCTGCCGCTGCGAAGATCGCCACAGCGAAGGAGCCTATCCCCGCGCAGAGTATCCCGAGGCGCAGAAGTCTGTTTTTGATTGATGTTTTCATAATATGACCGCCCTTCCGTGATCCAGAATTATACTACGCGCTGGATCAATTACCGATAGTCAATCATCGGTTTATTTGTGCCACTGTTCATTGATGAAATCTATGCGCGTGCTGAACCATTCATAGAAATAATTCACAGCATCGTCGTGATTTTTGCATTCCTTTGCCCGTTCCGAAAGCTCGTTCGCGATGATCTCGTTGTTGATGATATTGTTCCAGCGCGCATAGTTGCGCTCAAAAGCGTCATGATGCAGCGTGCGGTCGGCTTCAATGTTCCCGAGCGCACGGCTGAAAATGCCGCTGTCATAGGCAGCCGTCCATTTTTCACGTATGATATCCTGATACCAGTCCTCATACATGAGCACGGTCAGCCACGGATTTATCGTTTCGTAGTTGCCGTTCACGTCGGGAACTATATTCCCTGCGTAGAACCCTGTTCCGTCGGGGCAGCGGCTCTTTACGCCCATTGCGGAGTCGAAATCCCACGGAGCCTGGAAGGTGAGCTTTTTATTGCCCTCCGCGCCGAAATCTGCGGTCATGTAGAAGCTCGAACAATATATATCCGCATCGCACGCGAGCTCATTTATGATGTATGTATCGGCGAGCGAATCCACATCGACGACAGCCCGCACGGCTTCCTCGGGTGTGATGTCCGGCGCCTCGACGATACCGGTATAGTCGTCATTGAAGCGGTACGCCTTTTTATTGTAAGCAGCCTCGTACATTATATCATACGTGCCGTTCACGAAGGCTTCTATGTGATCGTGCTGTTCCCACGAATTGATATCGCTCTTTATCGTGAAGCCCACATCGCTTTTCCAGTAATCGGCGCCGGGGAGAAATTTCATCGTCCTTCCGCTGCCGTCATTGCCGTCAAATGGCGTGAGCGCATCATTGCCGTGATATTCGCACCAGAACTGCTGAAGCGCGTCCTCAGCGTAGAAGTAGGTATCCATTTCGAGCAGATACCCGATATCCGTACCGGTATATCCCTGTTCCGCATCGGTGATGTCTATGCGGTCTTTCTTGACCTGCTGCTGTTCGGTGAGCAGGTACACGCCGCGGTAGTCGCCGTTTATCTCGACCTCCGCGAGTATGCAGTCGGGGGCGTACAGCCCGTCCGCGCCGAGGATATCCCGTGATATATCATAAATGGTCTTGTTGCGCTGCATCGAGCCGTCCTTGTATTCGGCGAGCAGCACCCAGTCCTTGAATTTGTTACCGCCGTTCAGCCCGAGCATTTCCTGTTTTTCGCTGAATTTGATGCGCAGCGGTTTTTTATCGTAGGTGGTCGTCCAGTTGCCGCGCACCTTGACTTTCGCGTCTGCACCGCCGAGCAGCGAGCTGCCGTCCGCGCCGGTGACGCTCACGGTGCAGTCCTCATACCAGGGCTCCGGCGGAAATACATATCCCGGCGTCCATGAAGCTATCGCCTCTGAAACGTGCCCCGCGACGGGCATATTTACGAAATCAAGGGCATCGTCGGTCTGTTTCTTTGTAGTTATCGAGATGAGCGGCATGGTGCTTTCCTGCCTTGCGGGAGCGGCATCCGTTCCTGCGGAGGGAGCGTCAGTCTGTGTTTCGGCAGCTGTATCTGCCGGAAGGGCATCCGGGGTGGGACTCGCAGAGCTTTCCGCGCAGCTGCACAGCAGGGCTGTCAAAGCTGCCGCAGCGATGATCTTTGCAAAACGATCCATAAAAATGTACTCCGTATCAAAGTTTCATATATTCGGTGAGGGCGGTATATTCCCTCAGATACAGCCCGCGCTTTTCCTCGCAGGTATCGGTATAGTCGCGGTGATGCGAGAATATCCCGACTGCCTTTTCGAGCGGCATCCATTCGGGGGCGAGCCCGGCGCGCATTTCGGCTTCGGTGAGGTGAGCAGTGCTTTCGCCGGTGACCTCACATTCAAAGAAATAGCTTATATAGCGGAAATCCTCGTAGAATTCGTTCAGCGTGAGGAAAAGGCGGAGCGGTCTTACGATGAGCCCGGTCTCCTCTTCAGCTTCGCGTATGCAGCATTCCTCGGGGGATTCGCCGTTTTCTGCGCCGCCGCCGGGCAGCATATAGGTATCCTCGTTTTTCGCGCAGGAAAGCAGGATATCATCGCCGCGGATGATGACGGCACGGCTCGCTGCGCGTGTATTGGTATATGTATCGAAGCGGTTCTCGCCGTAAATGTTTATCTCCTGCAAAACAGCACCCCTTTTCACAGCTGTACTTACTGTTATTATATCACATTTTAATATGCATTTCAACCCTTTTTTGCAAAAAAAGCGGGCGGCGGGCGATCGGGGGCGTAAGACCCGGGCATGGTGCTGAATGGTGCAGCTGTTTTCCTTTCGGATCATTATTCTGTTAGTATTTGATTATAATCGGATTAAAAAGCATCGCGGGGACGTTTTGTTCATACATAGTTAACATATAATTGATCATATAGTGATATAATCAAGAATGATCAATAAAATAAACACTACCCACAACTTAAGCGTAAAACGCGGCGTAAGCCGCGAGTAAAGTT